>CAKZKR010000009.1 GCA_937124615.1 uncultured bacterium | reverse complement strand
CCTGTCCAAGCCACATTATTGAAATTATTGAAAAAATATTCGACCGAACATGACAACACTCTATGTCCGACCCGTCCGACCCGTCCGACCCGTCTGACTCGTCCGACCCGTCCAAAACAAAAAAATTAGTTTTAACATTTATATTATTTGATTTTTATATATGATGTAGTGTTATTGTATCTATAATAATATTTCTGGGTAAGGGAAAGGACACTTATATGTTGAATAGAATACCAGAACCAGAACTAATGGATGACCCATTAGAAGCAGAGGTATATTCCATAACTGATTTTTCAGATGTTAACCAAAAATTTGTAGAAGCCTTCTGTGAAAATTTGCCCGCTTGCGACAAATTATTAATGTTGGATCTCGGTTGCGGTCCTGGAGACATCACTTACCGTATGCATTTATGTTGTGAACAACATAAAATTATAGGCATTGATGGCTCTCCATCGATGCTTCGGTTTGCACAGAAACAAAGCAGTTGTCGCATGTTAACATGGTTTTTAGCAGACGCTAAAATGCTTCCTTTCTGCAACAGGTCTGTGGATGTAATCTTCGGCAATAGTTTACTCCACCATCTTTTAGACCCTAAACCATTATGGAAAGAAATGCAAAGGGTGTTAAAGCCAGGTGGTTTCATCTTCCTTCGAGACTTATTCCGTCCGGAAACAGAAGAAAAGGCTAAAAAAATTGTCGAGTTGTATGCGGGTAACGCATCCGACCTTTTGAAACAAGAGTATTATCGTTCCCTATTATCTGCATTTACTCCGGAAGAAATTCAAGAACAATTGGTAGAATGTGGATTAGAAAATCTAACCATAAAATGTATTACAGACCGACATGTAGATATATTCGGGACTGTTTCTTAATCTACAATTTATGAAAAATGTAGTATGGTTAAAATCAGATGACCCTTTCCCCGAAGAGAAATACTGGCAGGGATGGGTTGTTGCTTACGGTGGAAATATATCTCCATCACGACTGATAGACGCATATCACAAGGGTATTTTTCCCTGGTATAGCGAGGGAGAACCTATCCGATGGTGTTCTCCCGACCCGAGGGCTGTTTTACCTACACATTCTTTACATATTCCACAACGACTCTGGAGAGAATGGAAAAACAAATCCTTCCGAATTACAGCAGATACATCCTTTAAGGAGGTTGTTCGTGCATGTGCGACAACTCCCCGCAAACATGAAGATGGAACATGGATAACTACAGAAATACAAGAAAATTATATTCAACTTCATGAACTTGGTTATGCCCATTCTATTGAATGTTGGAAAGAGAAAACACTGGTAGGTGGATTATATGGCGTCCATTTGGGACCCTTATTTGTCGGAGAATCCATGTTTCATCATGTCTCGAACGCCTCCAAAATTGCTTTTATTGCCCTATGCGGATTTTCGCTTATGAAGGGAATTAAACTTATCGATTGTCAGGTGTTTTCAGAACATTTAGAACGATTTGGAGTGTTTGCTGTTCCGAGAAAAAAATACTTAAACTGGCTAAAAACAAATATCCCCGACAATCTTCCAACAGAAAAATGGCAATTAGATACAGACAAAATCTATGAAAAGATTCATCTTTTGAAAAAAAAGAATTAGATTCTATCTTTAATATCTTCTCTTATTTCTAATATAATAACAAGAGATATTTATTTCTTTAATAAGTGTTCTATTCATTTACTTAAAGGTTACTATATATGACATTTACTGAATTTTATAATCTTATTTATGGCCATTTTGAGGATAATTGGAAATACTATGCATTAGCACTTGTTTTTCTAATCCCTATCATCATCGTAACGCGAAAACGGTCACTTCCTGTAATTTTTTATACCATCGAAACAGCAATCTACCTTGTTTTTATGCATATCATTGTCCACATGTTTGTAATTTTAGTAGTCTGGTTTAAGGTCAATACCAGCATGAGGGCACTTCGTGAAGACGGTACTCCTGCAGAAGTCCCTGATTGGGCAACTCCTCTTTATGACTTTTGGAATATGCAGGCATATACACCCAACTGGATTGCTTATGTCGAAATTACATTTGCAGTAATCATTATTTTACTTGTCATCTGGTTCCGCCCCCCCGTTTTAGGACCTGTTAAATCAAAAAGAGCAAAAAAACGATTAAAGGAACAATCTGCGGTCCGGGAAGAAATGGAAAAACGAAAAGCCCGTTATATGGACGACATAATGCCCTGATATCCCACATCAAGAGTTATAGCATTATTAGCACATCCCTCTTTCTCCTCTTATTGATTTTTAACAACGGTTAAATTTATAATTTAAACATAAACATAAAACTATAACAAGCCCGATAGGCTTTTTTTTAGAGATATATGAATTCAGAGATAAAGAAAATTGAAGATAAAATATGGTCCTTAATAAAGGAAAGCCGTTCTAAAAGCGTTTCGAAAACGGTAATTCGAAGGAAATTATGTCGACAGGGATACAACCTCTTGGATATAGAGAACGCTCTGAACCGAGTTTGGGAAAAACGGAAAGGGACAAAAAAACTAAAAACGATTAATATGCCTAAATTGGCCCCTACGGTCTTCTATCTTTCTCCAAACGACAGGTTAAGATTGACCGATGAAGCATATTGTGCCTTGCAACGACTACACTATTTCCAGATGTTCTCACCTATAGATAGAATTACAATCCTTGAACATATTGATAATACTCGAGGAAGAATAGATCTAGAAAAACTGGTGGAGATTATCGATGCCGTTATTTCGGGACGGTATCCCATTGAAACCACAAAAATGATTATCGCTGTTGCAATTGGAGATAATTCTGTTTTTATGTAACATACTCGCTACAAGAATGGATTTTTACTTCATTCCTGTGCAGGAAATAAATCCTGTGGAATAGTAGTTTAGATAGAATTAGTCTGTGGCCTAAATCAATTTGGTATACTTTGAATGTGGATTTGATAACGGAGAGGATAATTTTAAAAAATATACCACTTGAAATTTTGTTTAAGTTTAACGGAGTTTAAGTATGAGTAAATTTTTGGTTGTCGTTGAATCTCCTGCTAAAGCACGGACGATAAACAAATATTTAGGTAAAAATTATCATGTAATTTCCAGTTACGGACACATCCGCGATCTCCCTCAAGAACGGTTAGGCGTCGATATAAAAAAAGATTTTCAACCCGAATATACAATACTTCCCAAATCACGAAAAATCGTTAACCAGATAAAAAAAGATGCAGAAAAAATAGAAAAGGTCATCATAGCGTCAGACCCCGACCGAGAAGGAGAAGCCATTGGCTGGCATATAGCAGAAATACTACGCCCTACTCAAAAACCTGTGGAACGCATTACTTTCAACGCCATTACAGAAAAAGCCATCCGGGAATCTATAAAAAATCCTCGCAGTATCGATATGAATCTAGTAAATGCACAACAGGCCCGGAGGATATTAGACCGACTCGTTGGTTATAAACTCAGCCCTCTGGTACAATGGTCTGTACGTAAAGGCTTGAGTGCAGGACGGGTGCAGTCTGTTGCGGTCCGTTTAGTCTGCGAACGCGAAGAGGAAATTCGGAATTTTATTGTTCAGGAATACTGGACCATTGAAGGAACCTTTATCAAACAAAGTGGAGAAACCTTCACCGCAAAACTTGTAAAAGTTGCCAATTTGGAACCAAAATTATCCAATGAAAACGAAACACAAGAAATTATATTGCAACTAAAAAAAGTACCAAATTACCGTGTTGACAATATCGAAGAAAAAGAAATTCGTCGCAATCCCTTGCCTCCTTTCATTACAAGCACCCTTCAACAAGAAGCATCTCGAAAACTTCGTTTTGCCCCCGAATATACAATGCGGTTGGCTCAAGACCTTTACGAAGGCATCGAATTAGGAGAAGAAGGCTCTGTTGGTTTAATTACTTATATGCGAACCGATTCACTTCGTGTCGAACCGGATGCTATTACGGAAGTGCGCGATTTCATCTACAACAAATACGGGAATAAATACCTCCCCGAAAAACCAAACTACTACCGTTCTAAAAAAGGGGCTCAGGATGCTCACGAAGCCATACGACCGACCTCCACCAATAGAGTCCCTGAAGATGTCAAAAAGTATTTATCCGAAGACCAGCATAAATTATATACACTTATCTGGCAGAGATTTCTTGCCTCACAAATGACACCTGCCATCTACAAACAACTCACCATTGAGATTGAAGGATCCCAGAAAAAATATCTTTTCCGCACGACCGATACAACACCCATTTTTGATGGATTTACAGCCCTATATGAAGAAACACAAGAAGAAACAAATAGCGATGAAGAAAATGGAAAACAAAAATTACCTGCATTACATATAAACGAATCCTTGCAAGGAACAGATTTCCAAGGAACACAACATTTTACAAAACCACCCGCCCGATATACCGAAGCAAGCCTTATCCGGGCCCTCGAAGAAAAAGGTATTGGAAGACCAAGCACCTATGCTCCAACCATAAAAACAATTCGCGACCGAGGTTATGTCCTCCGGGAGAAAGGAAGACTAAAACCAACACCGTTAGGCGAAGAAGTAAATCGATTACTCATCCAACTATTCCCCGATATTTTAGATTACAGTTTCACAGCAAAAATGGAAGAAGAACTAGACGAAATTGAAGATGGAAAATTATCCTGGCAAAATCTGCTAAAAAAATTCTATGACTCATTCCAAAACGACCTCACAGAAGCACAGAAAAATATTGTCCACGAAATCTTCGGGAAAGATGTCCTCTGTGAAAAATGCGGAACCGTTCTCGAAGTACGGGAAGGCAGATTTGGCTTCTTCCTGGCCTGTCCCAACTATCCCGAATGCAAATTTATTAAATCCCTTCCCAAAGTACTAAACCGAAAAACAGACAAAAAATGCCTTAACTGTGGAAAACCATTAAACCTGCGTTACACCAAATCAGGACCCATACTCCTCTGCACAGGATACCCGGATTGCAAATCAATATATGCATTTGATGAAAAAGGAGAACTATCCCAGATCATATCACAGGAACCCCAAAAAACAGACGAGAAATGTCCCAAATGCGGTGCCTATCTTGTCATACGCAAATCAAAAAATAACGAAGAATTCTATGGATGTGAAAAATACCCAAAATGCAAATTCACACGACCAATGGATCTGAATATTGACTGCCCACAAAAAGGATGTGAAGGAAAACTTCAATATCGAATGGGCAGGCGTGGACGGTTTTTAGGTTGTTCAAAATATCCGGACTGTCAGATTATCCTCAACGGTGAGATTCAAAAAAATATCCCCTGCCCAAAATGTGGACATTCATGGACACTCTTACAAAAGAAACGCGGAGGCCACAAATTCCAAGTATGTCCAAACCCTGACTGCAAACACCAAATCCCAATCGAAGAAAACGAAGATAACAGTCAAGAAATTTAAAATATATATCCCCCTGTAGTTTATTTCTTATCATCATAGAAACACCTGAAGTATAGCAAGCATCCTGCTTGCTATCATAAAAATACACAATAAGACGGGACTTCATATTTTTCTCTCAAACTCAAGCAAGATGCTTGTGTTACTTTACCTCTATGAAGTAAAAAAACGCCTCTTCCCTCCGTGTCCCTCTGTGCACGCTGCGGTGAGAAAAATTTAACCACAGAGGACACAAAGATACACTGAGAAAACAAAGAGCGGAAAAAAACATATCCAACAAAACTCCTCATCTCTCTGTCCCGCTGTGGTGAAAAATAATTTAATCACAGGAAATAAGGAAAAAGACTCTGAAATAAAACATATGAAGGATAAAAGCAAA
>CAKZKR010000008.1 GCA_937124615.1 uncultured bacterium | reverse complement strand
ACAGGAAGCCATGTGAAGAGGGTCGCAGAATATTCAAAATTATTAGCATTAAAATTAGGGCTTTCTACAAAGGAAGCAGAAATTCTCCGGTTGGCCTCTCCTCTTCATGATGTAGGCAAAGTGGGTATTCCGGATGCTATATTAAATAAACCGGGACCTTTAACTCCTACAGAGTTTGATGTAATAAAAACGCATACGACTATTGGATATGATATGTTAAGTAAAACTAAGGGAATTGTATTACAATCCGCGGCAATAATTGCATTAGAACACCATGAACGGTTTGATGGGAATGGGTACCCAAAAGGGAAGAAAGGGAAAGATATACATATTTTTGGTAGAATCGTAGGGATAGCAGATGTTTTTGATGCATTAGGCGTAGAACGAGTATACAAGAGGGCGTGGTCGTTAGAAGAGATTAAAGAATATTTTGCAGAACAACGGGGTAAACAATTCGACCCTGATTTAGTAGATATATTCTTTTCAAATATTGAAGAAATATTACAAATTCGATATAGATTCCCTGAAAAAAGCGAAACGAATTAGTTCTTGTTCGCCTTTTAAAATTGTGATTAATATTCGTATACGCCCATATCATAATCAGACCCGTCGCCTGTAATATCCGGGATTGCATCCCTTCCTCGTAGGTTCCCTTCAATATCTGTCGTAACATTTCCCCATTCATCAGAACTTGTATCCATACCCCTATCAATACATGGGGAACCACTATTTAATCTAAAATTACCTGCACTTGGGAACATAAATAATGGGTCTGAACTTATATTTCCTTCTCCATTTTTCATTTGTTGTGTATTACAATACATAAAAACAGCATCACTACCAAGAGAATAGGTCCCTTGTCCAGAATTCTGCCAGATTATTGTATTGGCAAATGCTATATTACTGTAATAATTAAAAACGGCTCCCCCATGATTTGTATTAGTTAAATCAACTTGATTGTCATATAAAGTGCAATTAGAAAAAACTACATTTTCGCATAAGTCCACATGTATCCCCCCCGTTCTTTCATTGGAGGAACTAAAATCATAAGCCTTATTCCTAAAACCTATTGTATTGACAATTTTAGCAGAACTCTTTGTCATATAAACCATACCAGCACTTGCACGAGAGAATCCATTATGGTCATTTGTAGAAACATTATTATTTCTAAAGTCTGAATTTTTTAGATTCATATCACTATACCATAAATAAATAGCACCACCTAATGCTTTTGAAAAAGCACCATAAACCCTCCCGTTGACAATGCCATCACCAATTCCTTCTGCAGAGCATGAATTTGAATAAAATAATGAGTTCTCTACTGTCAATGAAGAATTGTATGCAAAAATGCCCGCGCCCGCAGATGCCACAGTTATATTCTGCGCGGAAGTTTGCCAGGTACCTCTAGATAAAATACGATTCGACTCAAACCGAGAATTTTGTACTTTTACAATACTATCCATTGCATAAATAGCCGAACCATAATTATAACTGGAAGCAGATGAAATATTTTCTAATGTATTCTCGATAAAATTGCAATTGTACACAGATAATTTTCCACTTAAACAGCAAATACCTGCACCCACACCAACAGCCTTATTCTGGTAAATCGAGCAATTTCTTAAAATCATTTTCTTTCCAGGAATATATAAACCACCTCCATCTTGTGCATCAGCATAGACAGAATCGTAAGTTGCATTTCCACCCTTTATAAGAAACCCATTTAACTCGCTATAATTATCACCTATAACTACATGCCAGGCAGGTAGACCATTACGAGCAGTACTACCGTTAATAATGGTAATATTTGTCTGGTAATTCCGCTGATTAATCTGGGTTTCTGTTCCCTGAAAACCTCCATAAACATTAACCATTTCACGAAGGAGTAATGAACCATAGGGATTGGAACGAGACTCATTATAATCTCCTGCTGCTACCCATACTTCTCCTCCGCCCAACTGATAGGCTTTATCTATTCCCTCTTGTAAAGTAGGAAATGCTGTTTCCCATGTCAAACCATCCGGTTCGACTTCCTGTAACTTGGTTTGAGGTTTTTTTACATATATCCTTGTCCCTTGAATAATTTCTATATAATTAGTTTTCTGTTTGATACTCTGTCCTGCACTCGTTGTAACAGTTAATGTTACTGTATAGGTCCCGGGTGACCGATATATATGAGTAGGATTTCTTAAAAAACTATAATTCCCATCTCCAAAACTCCATTGCCAAACAGGGTCTATTCCATTACCCATTTTGCTTTCATCTCGAAACTCTATTTCATTATTGACCAAATTTTTAACAGGGGTGGCAGAAAACTCTGCGGTAGGAGGATAAGGGAAAGAACTATATATCCTTATATAACCGGCTAAAATAGATATTGGATAAACTAAACCATCAGGGAAAGTAAGAGCAGTGATACTTTCTGCATAAATTGAATAAATATCATTAAAATCTGCATTTTCAGATACTTTAAATCTCAAAATAGCATAAATACCTGATGTCATACCCGAGGAGGAAGTGCCCGTTGTGGTCAATCTTATTTTCCCTGGGATAATTTGTCCAACAGAGAGGTTCCGACCTGTATTCTGGATAGCCGGGCCTATCATATAATCCACATAACTTATCCGATTCGAATTAAAAATCAGGTCAAACTGTATATATCCTAATGTGATATTTTTTGTTTCAAGGGTAATCGGTAAACTGATTTCTGCATTTGGGACAGCGTCTCTTCGGTCGACAATTAGACGGGCATAGTTATAGGTTTCACCTTCTCCCTCTGCACTCCCTTCTCCTTCTTCAATTCCTTCAATAACACCTTCTGTAGCCCCTTCAGGTTCTCCCTCAATAATAACCGGACAGAGCACGGGACGAAATCCATCTTCTTTTGATGGGTCAACCCCATAACCGCATACATTGTAAAACTGAACCAGGCGAAGAAGTTCATTCAAAGATATTCGCCAGGGAGTGTTGGGCTCATAATCACTATCATGTTGAGGACATGACTGTTCTCCCGTACCAGGCGAATATCCATCTTCCCCATCAGGATCGCAATGATAAGCACGAGCATTAAAAAATTGTATCACACGCAATAGTTCACTTAAATTAATTTTATAATTCTGATCCCTGTCTGCAGTATGAAACTCATCTTTTGTACTCAGAGAAGTTGCATAAGAAGAATAACTTAAGAGAACCGATAACAAGCAAAAAGAAATAACTATCACAAATAGGATCAATGGGGTTATTCTATTTCTCATTCAAAAACATCCCTATTATTCTATTTTTTAGGTTTTGTCCCCGCATAATAATATGTAAAAATCTTTTTAAACTATAATATATATAAAAATAACATTTTTAAAGCAGTTTTTGCAAGATTTTTTTATGTATAAGACCCTTCTCACAATTCCCAAAGGGATTCCCACATTTTGTTTGATTCAATTCACTAATAAAGTTTTCAAGTTCTTCCATAGATATTTTTTGGTCTTTGTTTTTATCAATTTCCACAAATAATTCCTCGGTTAACTGTGGATATTTCTGTATAATCTCGGAGAAAGTCAATTGTCCATCTCCATCCATATCACAATTACTAAAAGATGAAAGTACTTGTAAAGCAAAAGTTCTTTTTTCATCTTGATCTAATGTTTTGGTCCTTTGGTAACTTACATCCAAATTAATATATGAAGCATGTGGGATATAAACTTGTTTTTGTGGTGGGGATATATATCTTTCAACATCGCTGAAAAAAATCTCATAGAAACCTACCGGTAAAATGTATACTTTGCCAGATTCTTTCCATTCTTCCTCTCCTTTTATTCTCCACTTTGCATTTAATTTAACTGCTTCTTGTGGAAAGATATTAATCATAATCCCTCCCGATTTCCAATAATTAATTTCTATAATTTTATCCTCATTCTCACCAATTTCCACCTGAATATATTCTGATGTTGACCAACCTATAGGCTGAGTAAAGGAAATCTTATAAATACCTGAATAAAGGTTTTCTACTTTATCACCACTATTATATAAATTCTCATCTCCTTCAATTTGCCATTGAGCCCCGTTCAAAACTGCATCATCAGGAGTTAAAATAACTGTTAAAGAACTATAACTTTGTGTTCCTCCTTCTCCTTCTAAAATTCCCTCAGGAATACCTTCTACAACACCTTCTCCTTCCGGAGGCGCTCCCTCACCACACCATACACAACCACCTCCATTATCCACTTTCGTATCATTCAATACACTACTCTTATATCCCTCTACTCCCATCCCTTGCCATAAATTCCAACGATATTCACCATAATTACATACCCCATCCCTATCCGCATCACCTATCTTGCTTAAATATTGTCCCATACTTAAATCAAATTGCTCCATATCCGGCATCGGTACCTCTATCGGTAATTCATCTATCATCCCCAACAACATATCTATCGTTGTCTTCTCCCCTACGGTCGTTAATCCCGATATCACTCCTTCAAATTGTTCTCTGTTTATTAATAAAAATATCACCGGTTGAACAGCCTGTATTACATCTGCATACAATCTCGTGCTCTCTTTATTATGCCGATAGGCTCGCTTTACACAACAATGTGCTGAATATCTCTTGTCTTTTAATATCTCGTCCAATAACCATGCTTGAACCACATCTATCATCCCATTCTCGTCTAAATCCATCTCCTCTGCATTGGGTCCTATCCATGTTTTATAAAAGCCTGCAAGGTATATCTCAAAATGACTCTCTCCTAATACTTCATCACATTCTTCCATACATGGCTCAATATTACACGGGTCAAATAGTATCTCCCCTTCTGCAGAACCTTCTCCCTCTGTATTCCCTTCCTCTGTGCCTTCCAATGTCCCTTCAGGAATACCTTCTATAACACCTTCTCCTTCTAAAATTCCCTCAGGAATACCTTCTACAACACCTTCTCCTTCCGGAGGCGCTCCCTCACCACACCATACACAACCACCTCCATTATCCACTTTCGTATCATTCAATACACTACTCTTATATCCCTCTACTCCCATCCCTTGCCATAAATTCCAACGATATTCACCATAATTACATACCCCATCCCTATCCGCATCACCTATCTTGCTTAAATATTGTCCCATACTTAAATCAAATTGCTCCATATCCGGCATCGGTACCTCTATCGGTAATTCATCTATCATCCCCAACAACATATCTATCGTTGTCTTCTCCCCTACGGTCGTTAATCCCGATATCACTCCTTCAAATTGTTCTCTGTTTATTAATAAAAATATCACCGGTTGAACAGCCTGTATTACATCTGCATACAATCTCGTGCTCTCTTTATTATGCCGATAGGCTCGCTTTACACAACAATGTGCTGAATATCTCTTGTCTTTTAATATCTCGTCCAATAACCATGCTTGAACCACATCTATCATCCCATTCTCGTCTAAATCCATCTCCTCTGCATTGGGTCCTATCCATGTTTTATAAAAGCCTGCAAGGTATATCTCAAAATGACTCTCTCCTAATACTTCATCACATTCTTCCATACATGGCTCAATATTACACGGGTCAAATAGTATCTCCCCTTCTGCAGAACCTTCTCCCTCTACAACGCCTTCGACCGGACCCTCATTGAAAAAATCAGATTTATCAATGGACATTACACTTTGTGCATAAGAAAAAAAAGGGAGAAATAACAATGATATAAAAATAAATCTAATTATGTCTTCTTTTTTCATATATTTTTCTCTTCATTATACTTTCTAATTATATCCTTTAAATTGAGGTTTTGTTCTATAATTGTAATTCCTGAATAGCGATTGAGGTTGTCCTAACAAGATTGGTATTGTAATTAAGTTTACTAATTAATTTCTCACCTTTATTTTTAGACTCTACAATAACAAAAAAGGTTGAACCACTACCTGTCATACCTACATACGGGAAACCTAAATGCTTAATTCTTAATTTTAATTTATATAACTCGGGATAAATATGAAAGGCAGGTATTTCTAAACGATTATAAATAACCCTTTTCCAATCTCGGTTTTGTAAGGTAATCTTCACTTTTTTAAAAGGTAAGCTATCTTTACCCTTTATTTTTCGGAGATAGCGAACTTTTAATGAGGGGTGTTGATATACTATAGCCGTTGATAAACCTACAGAGGGATGAATCAAAACAATCCATGTCTCGGGTATGGGTTTTAATGAAGATAACTTTTCTCCCTTTCCAGAAACAGCCTGTGTTCCCCCCTTAAGGAAATAAGGGACATCTGAACCTAACTCCGACGCAATATTCTGTAAAGTTACATCATCCCAACTTAAATTCCATAGTTTGTTGAGTGCATATAAAGTCCCTGCAGAATTAGAAGAACCACCTCCTAAACCTGCACATACAGGGATATTTTTTTGAATATGAATATGAATTCCTTTTTTTATTTTTGTAATTTCTTTTATTTTTTTGACTGTTCTGTAAACAATATTTTTTTCATCTATAGGCAATAATATATCATTTGTAGTAATCTGAATACCCTCAGATATTTCATGAAAAGAGAGTATATCCCCTAAAGATACCGTCTGAAAAATAGATTCGATTTCATGAAAACCATCAGAATACTTACCAATCACATCCAGATAAAGATTGATTTTTGAGTATGTTTTTATCTTCATTAAAACGGTCATATATAAATTTTGTTATAGTTTTTTTGAGAATAAGATGGAAAATATTAAGTAGATAGCGAGAAAACCTGCAAGAGTAAATCCTAAAATACCTAATTGCCGGGTTGTTGATGATGTGGTTAATAATAGGCTCGAGCCTATTATTAATGATGCTGTAATCATACTTATTGAGATACGACTGCTTGCCCTGTCTAAAGTATTTGCTAATTTTTCTAAATATTCATGATGAATATGGAATTTCAACTCCCCCGAACGCATTTGAGCGGTTATACTTCGTATATCATCAGGCAGTTCAACAAAGAATTTCCAAAGTATATTTAATTGTTGGGTAATTTCGCGGGATAGATTTGTAAATTCATACTTTGACAGCATAAAGCGTTCAAAATAAGGCTGAATAATAGAAACAAAGTCAAGTTCGGGGTCCAGTTGTCTGCCAACACTTTCTATTGTTGCTAATGCTTTTAGTAGTAGTGTAAAACGAGGTTCTAACTCCAAGCCATGATTTCTCAATATTTCAATAGCCCTTTCTATCCCTTTTCCTACCTGTCCTGTGCTAATAATTAAATAGGCTTCGAATGCGAGGAAATCAGATATTTCGTATTCGAGAGACTTAATCTCCTTAAAATCAGGACGGGAACATAGTGCTAATACGGCTTGTGTACATTGCTTGACATCTTGATGGAAAATAGCCATAAGTAAATTGGTTATCAACATTACATCCTGACTATCCAGACTACCGGCCATCCCTAAATCAAGAAAAGCAATTTGATTGTTATAAGTAATAAAAATGTTACCGGGATGAGGGTCTGCATGAAATAACTTATCTTCACATATCATTTTACAGAGGATTTCGCATCCCAGCCGAGCAATTGTTTTTCGATCACAATTTCGAACATCGTATTGGTTGAATTGGTCAATTCGCACCCCATCCACCCACTCCATCGTCAGAATCTCAGATGTTGAATAAGTCTTGTATACTTTAGGGATAAAAACATTTTTTTGGTCAATCATATTCTTACGGAATATCTGTATAACCCTCGCTTCAATTAAAAAATTAAGTTCTCTTCTAATGGAACGAGCAAATTCGTTGATGATTCCCATAGGTTTTAAAAATGCAACTTCAGGGTGTCCTTCTAACCAGGAGGCTATTGTTTTCATTAGTTCAATATCAGTCGCTATAACACGGTCAATACCCGTTCTTTTTACTTTAACTGCGACTCGGGTTCCATCATGTAATGTTGCTTGATGTACCTGGCTTAATGACCCTGCAGCTACAGGACATACATCAAAACTGGGGAATATTTCATTGAGAGGTTTTTTAAAGGCACCTTCTATTGTTTTTACAATTTCTTCATAGGGAAGGGGAGCAACACGGTCCTGGAGCAAACTTAATTCCTGAGCAATATTAGAGCCAACAAGGTCGGGACGAGTACTTAGAACCTGTCCCATCTTCACAAAGGTAGGACCGAGTTCTGTTAAGGCTTGCCTCAATCGTTCTCCCCAACTCAATTCAATATTCGGGAATCCCTCTCTGATTTGTTTATACAAGGACCAGGGAAGCCGTTGAATCAACCCTAAACGGGAAAGAAGGTCATAAAACCCATGTTTAGCAAAAACTTGAAATATCTCAAATAATCTCACCGTATTTGTCGCTTGTCTTTGCCAGCGGGAGTATATCACAAGACCCCTTTTTTGTTTATATTTTAAGCATACTGATTTATTTGTATTATTTTAACAAATCAATAACAATTTAAATATCAATCCACAAATAATTCTATTTTTTCCAGATTAGTTTTGAAGGGAATTGCAATTATATTATTAATGAGTTTCACACTTTTAAGGGGTTTTCTGTCAATTAATACCTTGTCTATATTATATGAATCAGGCATATAAATATATAAAGTTGCAGGAGGAGAAAGTGTTTCTTTTAATAATATTTCTATTTTTTTCTTTTCACTATCCCATCTTGTAGAGCTAATATATTCCATTCCACATTGATTGTCTGTTTTTATCCCAATTACTGAAGGGATTTCTGTTTTCGATACTATTCCCACAAACTTTTCTTCAGGATTACTTTGAATGAGTTCATCGTCATTTATGATCTTTTCCTTTGTATAATCCCAAAAGATCGCTTCGTTATCTATACTTTTAAGTGTTACAGCGGGGAAAGGTTCTGTGGATTTTGAAATATAAATAAGCGAATTACTAAAACTATCCTGAGTAGCATAACTGCGGAAAAACCAGACTGCAGGTTCTTTTTTGTTTGAATCAAAAGGAGAAAATTTTACTCTTGTTTTTAAGGTCAATCGGTTCATCTTTTTTGTAATATCCGAGTTATTAAAATCTCCTAACCATACAGCAGGACTCGGAAATGATTGAAGCAAAGTATTTGATAGAAAACTTTGATTGTTCAATACCTCATTACTTAATTTTATTGGACACACTCCTGTATTGAAACTTGCCAATGCCCCTGTTATCGAACAAAAGTCGAATAATTCTTGTTCAGAACGAATAATTCGGTCAGAAGGCTTTGCATAAATGGGAATCTTTGTGAAATAGTTCGAAAGTTCTTTCAACCCAAGAAACATTGCTTCTGTATAAGTAATATTTATTTGTTCCAAAACTGAATCGGGAACACGAACATCACAAATAATAAAATCGGGATTCCACAACAAAACTTTTTCCCATCTTTTTTTTGCCGTTTCCACCCCACTTGCAGTATTAAATTTAACAAAAGCATAGTCTTCAGAAACAGGAACAGAATAATCACTTCCAGAAGGAACTGCCCAGGGATTTAGTGCTAATCCTACTCTCAAAGCACCCTGATTTTTTAAAGAATCTATAAATGATTTCACATCTTTTGACATCGTCTTCGTATTTCCTTTTAAGGAACCGGGGGGTTGTTCCCAACCTTCAGGTATAAAAACTGCGTTTAGGCCTATACTATTTGAAAGATTTGCAATTTTTGTTAAATTTCCTAATGTAGTTTTTTCGGAATCAACAGAAATCCAGCCTCTTACGGGTTTTTCAATGGATACTTTCGAATAGGTCGGAGAAAGGGAAGAAATAACCCATGTAAAAGTGGTATGTAGTTTATATGCGTCATTACTAAAAGACACAACAATTGGGTCACTTTCAAGTGTCTCACCTGGGGCAAGTGTTAAAGAAGGAAGATATTCACACTCAATAGTACCTGTCCAATTATCCCCTTCACCTGAAGTTTCTATTCTAGAACGAGACTTCCCCTGAGGACAAACAGCAAACACAATCTTCTGTTCTTTGTTAGTAGTCAGTTGCAATATTTGCGAATAATCCTCCTCAACAAAAGTCCAGTTCCCATAAATATTAGCGATTGGTCTCATTACTTTACTATTGGGGATACGTGTAATAAGTCCCGTGACAGGTGGAAATACAAGTGGTTTAATCTTTGAGATGGTCACCGGATTCGTACCATTATTTGTTACAAGCGTTGTAAAAAGCACAAAACTACATTGTTTAAAACTTGTTACCCTTTGTTGTATTAAAAGCCCATCTTTCGCCGGGAATATTGCTGTGAAGTGTGTCGCCGGGCCAAAAACACTATCAACTGCAACCCTGTCGGTTATCGCATTGCCTAATGATTGTGCAGAAATTTCTTCTCCTGTTTTCAGTTGTATTGAAGGTCCATAACCTTCAATAACAGTCATTTCTGAATAACTATCAGGTGTTGTATAAAAAATATGCCAATCCCCTGTCATCTCATCAAAATCAATACCCATATTCTCCCACGAGAAAGTATACCGGTGTCTCAATACCCAGGGGGACAAACGGGGTTGAGGAACTTCCTCTTCCGTCTTTTTCTTCTTTTTCGTAGCAGACCACCCTTCTAATGATAACAGAAGAATAAACATCACAAGCATTAAAAAAGCAAAATAACTACTCTTTCTTTTCTTCATAAACATAAAACTCCACTAATTCATATTTATCGGCTAAATATTACCATTAACGATGCAAATATTAACAATTATTAAAACTTCTTTCTTTCACAATATACCGAGTGATGATAAATACTGTCATTATGTTAAAATAATGTTTAATTTTTAAGAGAAATTATTTTATGGATTTTGGAAAGATTACATTAAATTATAAAACAATGTCAATTTTATGCAGGCAGATTGCCTCCGCATACGAGGGAGGCATTCCTATAATCCAAGCATTACAAATTGTTGGAGATAATTTTCCTTCCCGAAAGGTTAAAATTATCCTCTACCAATGTTCTGACAATTTAATTCAAGGTATGACTCTTAGTGAAGCATTGAATCATGCTGGAGTGTTTCCAGACTTATTTATTCAGTTGGTAACTGCGGGAGAAAAATCAGGCAGGTTGGATATAATCTTAAGAGATTTGAGTTCTTATTATGAAGATTTATGGAAAATGAAACGGTCCACAATAGCATCTTTAATATATCCTATGAGTCAACTAATTCTGGGTTGGTTTTTAGGGAGTTTTGCATTAGGAATCGTTCGCCAAATTGGATTGGAAAAACAGTTTTCATTACAAATCTATTTTTCCTCGTATATCGCTTTTCAGATAAAAGTATGTATCGTCTTCACAGTTTTTATAACAGTGCTAATAATCTTGAAAAACACAAAGACTATTCATTCACTCCTATATGGAATATTTAGATATATCTACCCCTTTAGTTATATCATTCATAAATTTTCATTAGCACGCTTTTTCAAGGCATTCGCATTACTCTATTCCAGCGGAATTCCAATAACAGTAGCCCTACAGCAATCGTCTGAACTATTGCCCTCTTCTAATTATCAAAAAGATATTTCAACTGTAATTCATCTTATTCGGAACGGCAGTAATCTTGAAAAATCATTTAAAACACTTTCGTGGATAGGACAAATCGGACAAGAGATGATAGCCGTAGGAGAAAAATCAGGGAAACTCGACGAAACCCTCCAAAAATTAGCTGAGTTTTTCTTATTGGATGCACAACAGGCTCTTCAAGTTGCAAGTAAAATATTTAATATATTAATCTTGTTGGCTGTTGGAGCGATTATTGGATTTATTATAATAAGTTTCTATTCCCAACTTTACGGTAATATGTTTAAACAATTAGGAATATAAATATAACTATAAATACTTGGTATAAATTATGAATGAAATAACCTATAAAAATAACATCCCCCCTGAAGAGACAAAAGACTGGACAAAATATATTTGGGTTGGAATTATTCTTCTATTTGTCTTGATGGTTATAATTATCTGGATGGCAGGGCATACAAAACCTAAAACTTCTTATGTTAGGGCAAAACATATACTTATCAAATTTGCTTCTAATGACCCTGCTGACCGTCAAAGGGCTTTGCAGTTTATAACGGAATTAAAACAGCGTATTGCTCAGGGCGAATCATTTGAAAAATTAGCAAAAGATTACTCAAATGACCCTGCAAGTGCAAGGCGTGGTGGAGATTTAGGATACTATGGAAGAAATTCGTTTGAACCCAATTTTGAAAGTTATGTATGGTCTGCTCCAATTGGACAATTAAGTGATGTGATTGAAACAAAGTATGGTTTTCATCTCATCATTGTAGTAGATAGGCATTTAACAGATGTAGATAGGTATGAAATAGAGCTGGATGAAAAAGCCCGTAAAATTGTAGAAGGAAATCAATAGTAAAAAATTCAAAATATAAATTAGTAAAACGGAAAAATGTTACAGAGAGAGGATAAAAAAATGTTAGATAAGTTTGTAATGGCTCCCCCTGACCCTATTCTTGGCTTGACAGAGGCATTTTTAAAAGATAGTAATCCTGATAAAATTAATTTAGGTGTAGGGGTTTATAAAGATAATTTCAATAAAACACCTATCTTTAAAACAGTAAAAAAGGCTGAAAGTATTTTATTAGAAAAAGAGCAAACAAAAAGTTACCTTCCTATATCAGGTTCACAAGAATTTTGTGACCTTGTACAGCAGTTAGTTCTCGGAAAAAACAGTCCTTGTATACAAGAGAAACGAATTGCAACTGTTCAAACAGCAGGGGGCACATCAGCCCTACGCGTGTTTGCTGATTTGATTAGAACAAATACTGAAATCAAAAAGATATGGATGAGCAATCCCACATGGGAAAACCATGGAAAGATATTTCAATTAGCAGGATTCGAAACGGAATCTTATCCTTATTACAATGCGGAAACCCATGACCTTGATTGGGATAAAATGATTTCTACAATAGAGGCTATCCCTGAGGGAGATATTTTATTATTACACGGTTGTTGTCATAACCCAACAGGAATTGACCTGAATAAGGAACAATGGACTACTATTGCAAATATTGTAAAAGAGAAGAGAATTCTTCCCTTGATTGACTTTGCCTATCAGGGATTAGGAGATGGACTTGAAGAAGATGCCCTGGGTGTCCGGATAATTGCAGATATAGTTCCAGAAGTTTTTATTTGTAGTTCTTTTTCAAAAAATTTTGGGTTATATAATGAACGATGTGGGGCTTTGATAGGTATTTGTAGTGATTATGACACCTGTCAAAAAGTATTAAGTCAAATAAAAGTTGTAATCAGGACCAATTATTCCAATCCCCCTGCTCATGGTGCATACATTGTTCAGACTATTTTAGGTTCTAACGAGCTCCGCAACGAGTGGGAAAAAGAAGTTGAGGAAATGTGCACACGGATAAAAAATATGCGGAATTTGTTTGTCGAGAAATTAAAAGAAAAAGGGATTACACAGGATTTCAGTTTTATAGAAAAGCAAAGAGGAATGTTTTCCTTTTCTGGTTTAAAAAAGGAACAAGTTCTTAGGCTTAGAGAAGAATTTTCGATTTACATCGTTAATTCAGGAAGAATTAATGTTGCAGGTATAACAACAACCAATATTGACCGTTTGGCAGAAGCCATCAGTAAAGTACTTTAAATTTTTAAAATATTGATTAAAGATAATGAATCAGGAAGCATTTTTAGCAAGGATGTAAAGGTAAATACATATAAAGTGAATGATACTTCCCCCCATAACGAATAAATGCCATATTACATGATGAAAAGGTAACCGCTCCCACAAATAGAAAAATGTTCCTCCTGTATATACAATACCACCAGTAAGCATAAGCCACAAAGCCCCCGAGGGTATCATCTGAATAGCAGGTTTAATAGCTATAATAGCAATCCATCCCATAAGTATGTAAATAAATGTGGCCAAACGGTTCCATTTGCCAATAAAGAAGATTTTAAATATAAACCCTAATAAGGTAAGTGTCCAGAGGGAGACAAATAGAGACCAGCCCCACAGTCCTCTCATATAGACTAATAAAAACGGTGTATAAGTCCCCGCGATAAGCACATAAATACAGGCATGATCCATAAATTGGAAAAATCGCTTTATTCTGCCCGGAGGAAATGAATGGTACAAGGTGGAACTTAAATATAATAAGATCAGGGCAATACCGAAGGTAAGGACACCTGCAAGGATCCATGGTTCTTCTTTCCATATGGCTAATATAATCATTACTATAAAACCTGCTACGCTTAAACCTGCACCAAGTCCGTGAGTAAGAGCATGGAATATTTCTTCAACAGTGGTATATACTTTTTTCATATTTACACCTATTTTCAAAATTTTCTTGTAATTAGGAGATTATTATGCAGGTCATTATTCAGCCGACTTCCTTTGATGCTGTTAACCTCGCTGCCCATATTATCGCAGAAAGATTGAGGAAAAAGCCACATTTAGTTCTCGGGCTTGCTACGGGTAGAACCATGATTCCCTTATATCAGCGATTAATTGAAATGCATCAAAAGGAAACTCTTGATTTCTCCCTTGCGGTTACTTTTAATCTGGACGAATACATTGGGATCCCTCCACAACATCCGGGGTCATACCATTATTTTATGTACAATACTTTTTTCAGGCACATCAATATTGATTTGCGAAATACTCACATCCCAAACGGTATGGCTACAGATATATTTAAAGAATGTAAAGAATATGAAGAAAAAATAAAAGATTTTGGAGGAATTGATCTTCAATTACTCAGCATAGGAGAATCAGGACATATTGGTTTTAATGAGCCATTATCGTCTATGTTTTCCAGAACTCGGGAAAAGGCCCTATCTCCGGTAACAATTGAACAGAACAAACACTTGTTCCCAAATCCGAATGATATGCCCAAAAGAGCAATAACAATGGGTGTAGGAACGATACTTGAAGCCAATGAATGCCTGGTACTTGTTACAGGTAAACATAAAAGTAAAATACTTGCTAAATCTGTGGAAGGACCTTTCACTGCTATGATTTCCGCTACTGCATTGCAATTACACCCTAATTGCATATTTGTCGCAGATGAAGAGGCGGGTACGGACCTGGAACAAAAAGAATATTATCGATGGATTTTTGAAAACGAACCTGAATGGGAATTCTATCGTAAAAAGATAAGATGATAAGTTACATAAGAAATCTATCGAGATGTGTGATTCTTTTCCTTCATAATGTCATCTAAAATTAAAAGTCTTTCAAACCAAATCATCAGCATAGTACATAAATATCGTCTGCCCATTTCCCGGAGTTTTAGTTTTGATTGTCCCCACGTCCTACCATACCATGAAATTGGAATTTCGGCAATTTTATATTTGCGGATTAGGGCGGATAAGGACATTTCAATTGTTATATTGAAATGAGCAGATTGCAACGGGCTTATACTTTCTATAACAGGCCGACGATAAACCTTAAAGGCATTTGTCAAATCATTATAACGAGTTAAAAATAATATTTGTAAAAATTTATTTACTATTCTATTAGCGATTAATTTTATCGAGGGATAATGGGTAACAATGCTTCCTTTCCTGAAACGAGAACCAAATACGCAGTCATATCCTTCTTCGATTTTTCGATAGCAACGAACTATATCTTTAGGATCATCGGAACGGTCTGCCATCACAATTGCAACAACATCCCCTTTTATATTTTTCAACCCACTTCTAATGGCACGACCTAAACCCCCGGGTAATGGGTTATCTATTGCAACAATTTCAGGATATTGTTTGCTCATTTCCTGTATAACATGGAGAGTCCTATCCGTACTGTTATCATTCACGATTACAATTTCAAATGGGATTTTTTCAAATCTTAATTCTTGTATTAATTCTTCTACAGTATGATGAATATTGTCTTCTTCATTATAAGCAGGAATAACAATTGAATAATAAAGTGTATTTTTAGGTACTGAATTTAGATTAAACTCGGCCTCTGAGGCCATAATATATCTCCTCCATAATCTTTTGAATATTATATGTATACTTCCACTCGGGATAATGGTTCTGAAACTTCCTTACATCACTAATCCACCAAATATGGTCCCCTCTTCGAGGTTGGTCTATATAAACATAATTCATTTTTTTATCTGTTATTTCCTCGCTCATTCTTATTGCCTCGAGAAGGGAACAATTACTGTACCGGCTCCCACCGATATTATAAACTTCCGCGATACGGGGAGATTTGTATACTTCCCAGAAACACTCTACAAGGTCATTTGCATGTATATTATCTCGAACTTGTTTCCCTTTGTATCCATATATACGATATTCTCTACCTGTCATAGCACATTTCATTAAATAGGCGAGGAATCCGTGTAATTCTGCACCTGCGTGCTGAGAGCCTGTCAAACAGCCCCCACGAAATATGGTAGTTTTCATCCCAAAGTATCTACCATATTCTTGAGTCATAATATCTGCAGAAACTTTTGAAGCACCGAAAATGGAATGCTGACTCTGGTCAAGACTCATGGTCTCGTCAATTCCATATTCAGCCCATGGATGACTGGGTTCGACTTCCCATCGGGTTTCTTGTTCAATTAAAGGTAGAAAATTAGGAAGATCTCCATAAACTTTATTTGTGGATGTAAAAATAAATACTGCATTAAAAGCATATTTTCGGGTTAATTCAAGCAAGTTTAAGGTCCCCAAAGCATTCACCCCGAAATCAGTAAAGGGCTCTTTTGCAGCCCAATCATGACTGGGTTGAGCGGCGGTATGAATAACTACCGATATATCTTTCTGATATTCATTAAATATTTTTTCCAACTCATTATAATCTCGAATATCTGTATTATAATGATGGTAGTTGTTTAATTCTGACTTCAGTTGTTCTATAGACCCCTTCGTACTTGCCTCTTCCCCAAAAAAGTAAGAACGGAAATCATTATCTATCCCAATAATCGTAAAGCCCTCTTTTGCAAATCGACGAACGGATGCGGAACCTATTAAACCACCTGAACCTGTTATTATAGCAACACTCATCTATTTCCCTTTTTAATTATTCTTTTTACATAAGATACTGTAGACATTAAATATACTATAAAAGCCTTTATATTATTCAATATTGTTACTTTTCTTTCTTTGTAATCTTTTTTCCCAGTAATCTTTTAATCGTTCTCTTTCCTTCCATCGACGATGGAACCAAAGCCATTGCTCGGGATATTTTCGAACGATATTTTCTATTGCTTTTTGACAAATTTGCGTGTTTTCTAATATATCATGTTGGAGATTCCCTGTATTAACCATTTCAAGTGGTGGCAATATTTCAAGAAGTAATGTCCCATTACTATTTCGTATCATTGATACAGGGTGAACCGGGGCTTTTGTGCGTGCATATATATAAGCAGGACCAATCGTTGCCCAGCAGGGCTTATCAAAAAATTTCGCTGGGACTCCATTATCTCTCGGAGATTGATCTATAAGTAACCCTACAAACCAACCATTTTTAATTAAATGGATAATCTCATTTGCGGAACTGTCTTTTGGTATCGTTTTTATTTTTGCATTAGTTCGAATACTATTAATTATTTCATTTAATTTAGGATTATCAAATTCCCGAACAATTTCTGCAACAGGATAACCGTAACTACACATCAAAGATGCCATCATTTCCCAATTTCCCAGATGGGCACTAATAAACAAGGCTCCTTGCTTTTTTTTAAGATAACCATCTATATACTCCACACCCTTGTAGTAAGCAATCCCTTCATATTTATTTTCCGCCATGGCAGGTATGTGCGGAAATTCAAATGCTACAAGGAACATATTTTTTGTGGCATTCCATAATATTTTTTTCTTTTCCTTTTTGTTTATAGTGTTACCAAAAGCATATTCAATATTTTTATGTCCATCTCTTCTTATTCTTGGGTAAAAACAATAGGCTAAAAAAGCAAAGCATATTGCTACTTTACGAGATAGAGGGAGGGGAATATTTTTTATTAGATTTAATAGCAATACTATTAAAGAAGAGATAATCCGTTGCTTAAATTTCTTTTTATTTTTAGACATATTAAATTTCAAAGGTGATTTTTGACCCGTTTTGAGGGACAAAGCAATTTATTTTTGAATCAGTATTTTCTTTCATCCAATCAAGAGCAGGAGGATCTCCATGAACAAAAATCACATTCTTAGGGTTTAATTCCTCTATTAGTTTTAACAAAGCGGTCCGATAAGCATGGCCACTAAAATGAAATCGTTTAATATTTCTAAGTTTTACTTTTACGGGTTCCGCATCTAATTCAAACTGTAATTCATCTCCCTGTCTGGAATATAGAAGTTTGTAGCCTAATGTATCAGGATCAACATAACCTACAAAAAAGATACCGTGGTGTTTGGTTTTTACCATTTCTTGTGCAATTAAAGCAGATGGTGTATTTTCTATCATCATCCCTGATGTGGCAATAATAATTCCGGGACTCGATAATAAGTGCTTCATTATTTCAGGTTGCCAGATGTTTCCTAATTTACGGAAATGATTTAATGGCCTTAACTTGCTTTTTCCATCAAGATATTCCCGAAACTGTTCGTAAATATCATAAATTGCCCTGCCCAAACCCGAAATATAAATGGGTACTTTTGATAATATTCCTTCTTCTTGTAATCGTGCAAGTATATTGGCGATCTCTTGCGTCCTACCCAAAGCAAATGTCGGTATTAAAACAGTCCCATTATGCTCTAAAACCTGATTAATTGATTTAGCCAGTCGTAAGGATTCATCCTCATAAGTGTTTACCTTATCCTCATCAACGGCACCTTGAGTGCTTTCTATAATCATTGTATCTACTTCGTCTAACCAATCCATGGGTTGGTAAGGTCCTAATAGTTCCTGATTACTCGCACTAATATCTCCTGTATAAAGTATTTTGTAATTGTCCAATTCCAACAATATACTTCCACTTCCCAATACATGCCCTGCAGGATTGAATAAAGCCTTGAAAATTCCTTTATTGCTCACATCAAAAAAATTATTATAAAGATGTGCTCTTGTAATATCCATAAGATTTTCAACATCTTCATGTTGATATAAAGGATAATCAAAAATGTTTCGCTCTTTTCGGAGAGTATTCATAACAACGACACTATTATGGAGCATTCGTTCCATAACCCTAAGTGTTGGTAGCGTCGCATGGATTCTAAAATGTGGAAATAACTTTGTTAAATAAGGTAATGCCCCACAATGGTCTACATGACCATGTGTAATTAAAACAGCATCTGGAAATGATTCCATCAAATCAAAAGAAGGTAAAGAATCAAGACCTTCCTTTTTAGGATGGACACCACAATCTAACAAAATATGTTCATGGGCATAGGATAGTTGATAACAATTAGCCCCTATTTCTCCACCTCCGCCTAAAACTGTAAAATAAATACACCTTTTAATGCTCATTTTTATATTTTACTTTCCGTCCTTTATAAAATATAAATATAGGTAAAAACAGCCGGTTCATATTCATCCTGTTATTTTAGTATAATAAACTTGGCCGTATTTTATCATTATTATATTAGAGGAATATACATGGGTTCAGAAAAAAACCGACTTCTTGGAATACTCAAAAAAAATGAGTTGTGGCAAGAATGGGGACCTTATCTACCCGAACGCCAATGGGGAACTGTGCGAGAGTGTTTCTCTTCACCAGAAAAGGCGTGGGAATATACCACCTTTGAAACTGCAAAAAGATATAACTTTGCCTGTGGAGATGATGGGATTTTTGGATGGTGTAATGGTTCTGGGAAATTATGCTTTGCATTAAGTTTTTGGAATGGCTCGGACCCATTTTTAAAAGAGCGGTTTTTCGGTTTAAATGCTCTTGAGGGGAATCATGCTGAGGATGTTAAAGAAAATTATTACTATCTGGATGCAGTACCAAGTTATGCATACGCAAAAGCACTTTATCGCTATCCTTGTGATAGTTTTCCCTATGATAAATTATTGTTAGAAAATAAATCTCGAAGTTGTTTTGACCCGGAATTTGAACTATTGGATACAGGAATTCTGGATAATTCTAAATTTTTTGATATCGAAGTAGAATATGCAAAGGGCAGTCCTAAAGATATTGCAGTTCGAATAACAGCATGGAATAGGGATAGTGAGACACATCCTTTACATATCATTCCTCAGTTTTGGTTTCGTAACACATGGCAGTGGTCGTCATTGTTAGGAAAGATAGAACGTAAACCTCAAATATACAAGGGGGGGACAAATCACATTGTATTTATAGACGCTCTGTTAGGAGAATATCGTTTAGAAACGGGTTTAGGAGAGGGTGAGGTAATACCTCAATTGTTGTTCACTGAGAATGAATCAAAAATTATAGGATCACAAGATAAAGACGATACGCCCAAATGTTCTCGGGATGCCTTTACTCAACAAATTGTATACGATAATTCCGAATATATTTCGAAGGATAATAAAGGCACTCGCGTTGGCATTTGGTATTCATTTCAAATAAAGCCCCATTCAAAAGTTTCACTTCAACTGAGATTGTCCTCTATATCTGAGCTCCCCCCTGAACCTATTGGTGAAAGTTGCAATATACTTATTGAGCAAAGAAAAAAAGAGGCCGATGAGTTTTATAATGAAATTCTACCGAACACTCTTACATCTATAGAAAAAAATATAATAAGACAGGCTTACGCAGGACTATTATGGTCTAAAATTCATTATCGGTTATCTGTAAAAGAATGGTTATGTGTATCTAAAAGTTTACAAAATCTAACTATACACAAAAGTTTTGACAACTGGAAACACATTAATGCAGATGATATCTTATCGATTCCTGATAAATGGGAATATCCATGGTTTGCATCATGGGACATCCCTTTTCATCTAATACCCCTGACCCGTGTCGACCCTTTGTTTACTATAAAACAATTAAAAATATTCTTTTCCCAAAATTACCAAAGCCCCACAGGACAAATTCCATCATCGGAATGGAACTTTTCGGCAATCAATCCTCCTGTAATGGCATGGGGAGTAAATACTATTATTCAAAAAATGGATCATATAAACTTGAATATATCTAAAGAAGATCTCTATTCCATGTTTTTAATAGAGACTTTTTGTGGACTTTACGCTAATTTGGTATGGTGGGCAAATCTTAAAGACAAAGAAGGGAAAACACTATTCAACAAAGGTTTGATAGGTTTAGACAATTTTTCAATTTTAGAAAAAACTTTTGACAACATAACGAAAAACGAAGAAACTCAGGCTATCTTTTGGACTCCATTTTTTGTGGGAAATCTTCTTGAATTGGCATGCAAAACATCGATTATATTTCCACATTTTGAGAAAATTGCTGTAAGACTTTTGCACTATTTTGTTAAATCAATAGAAATTCTCCAGAGTAAGGAACCTTTTTCACTGTGGAATGAACCTGATTTGTTTTTCTACCCAATACTCAACATAGAAGGAGAAAAAGCACAATATCCTATTCGCTCTTTTTCAGGTCTTGTTCCCCTTTTTGGAATTGCATGTCTACCGATACATGCATTTCAGGAACTCTCGGAAGAAGTGGAAAAACTTATACAATCAAAAATACTCAAAGATTCGTTTTACAAAAAATATACAGATTTTGCAACGGGTAAAAATTTTATATTGCTGTCCTGTATCACAGAACAACAAAGAGATGCATTAATAAATTACGCTATGGATGAATCGGAGTTTTTATCCCCCTTTGGTCTTCGGTCTTTATCCCGATACCACCGAGAAAAACCCGTACATATTCACACATCAAGGCAACACATTGAAATTAAATACTGTCCCGGGGAATTGGAATCAAAAATGTTTGGTGGTAACACGAACTGGTTTGGTCCCATCTGGTTTCCACTAAACTATTTGTTTTTAAATAATATGGAAAAATGGGGAAATGTATACGAAGACACAACCGTTTTAATTTCAAGTACGGGAAAAAAAATAACATTCAAAGAAATAGCAAAAGAAATTAGACAAAGGCTTCTTGCCCTATTCGTTCCAAATATGCACGGAGAAATCCCTTCATTAGGATCCTTTTCGATTTTCAAAGAAAATCCCTTATGGAATAACTATTATCTTTTCTTTGAATATTTTAATGGGGACACAGGAGAAGGTATTGGGTCCATTCATCAAACGGGGTGGACAGCTCTTATCGCTGAAATAATAAATGAATTATACGGTAACGAATAAAATATCTTTAAGATGTAGATTCTTTTAATTCCGATGGATTTTTCATATTTGCAATAGCATCCTCATAAGAAATGACGCCCTGTAAGTACAGTTCTTTCAGACATCTATCGAATGTTACCATACCCTCTTTGAAATTTGTCTCCAATACACTATAAATTTGGTAATTTTTCCCTTCACGAATCAAATTAGAAATAGCATTATTGGCCCGTAATATTTCATAAGTAAGCACACGACCCTCCCCATCCTTTCGGGGTAGTAGTCTTTGTGAAATAACGGCTAATAATACCATTGATAATTGAAATCGAATTTGTTGTTGTTGACCGGCAGGAAATACATCAATTATACGGTCAATGGTCTGGATAGCATCATTGGTATGCAATGTTGCAAAAACAAGATGTCCTGTTTCTGAAGCGGTAAGTGCAGATTGGATGGTTTCGAGGTCTCTCATTTCTCCAATAAGAATAACATCCGGCGCCTGTCGGAGTACATATTTTAGAGCACGGACAAAACTGAGTGTATCTCCCCCTATTTCTCGTTGGTCTACAATACTTTTTTTATGGGTATGAACATATTCAATCGGGTCCTCAATTGTAATAATGTGGCAAGCCCGTTGATTGTTAATAATATCTATAAGTGAAGCAAGCGTGGTTGTTTTTCCACTTCCTGTAGGACCTGTTACCAAAACCAACCCCTGTCGCACAAATGCTAATTCCTTTATGTTTTCGGGTAAACCCAATTCACTCAAAGAGGGTATTTTTTCAGGAATAGGACGAAGGGCTGCTGTCACACATTGCCTCTGGTAATAAACATTTACACGAAATCTATGTTTCCTACCTACTGCAAGGGAAAAATCCAATTCCTTCTCCTGTTTAAATTGTTCTTTCTGTTCTTTAGACAAAAAGCTAAAAATCATCTTTTCAGTTGCCTCCGGAGTAAGTGTATCTGTTCGTGTTCGATACAATTGCCCATTAATTCTTAATATCGGGGGGGCTCCCGCACTGATAATTAAATCTGAGGCTTTTTCCTGTATAACAAGATCAAATAATTCCTGAATATTCATAGAGTCTTTTCCTTTCTCGAGAAATTTACAAATAGATAATAAATTTACAGGATAATATTGTTCAAATAAGTTGATACAAAAAATTTACATCAGGTCATTTTTTCCTTCTTAAGAACATTTTTTCCCACTATTACTTACTTTTAAAATTTAATGATAGATCAGGCAAGTCTTATAAATTAAGTTATTTATTATTTTGCCGATAATTGGTATAAGAATTGCTATTTTTTTTACCAAATATTTGTTGTTCACCGTTAACAAGGAGTAATCTGTGGGAACACTATTTAGTGCATTAGACATAGCACGCGCAGGAATGTTAGTATCGCAGGTCCAATTGGATGTAACGGGTCATAATATTGCCAATGTAAACAAAGAAGGCTACTCTAGACAACGTGTAGAGGTAACAACCCGTCTACCTAATTATAGACCTTATGGAGCAATTGGACGAGGTCCTGCTATAACAGATATAAGAAGAATTCGAGAAACATTTTTGGATAAAATTTATCGAGAACAATACCCTGCCCTTGGAAGAACTGAAACAATTGCAAACTATTTTGTGCGAATTCAAGATATATTTCAAGAACCGGGAGACACAGGATTTAGTTCTCATTTATCACGATTTTTTGATGCTTTACAAGACTTTGCTAACAATGTTGAAGAAACACCTGTACGAGTTGCCCTTGTTCAAGAAGGAGAGGCACTTGCTCAATCTTTGAATGAAATTGCAAGACAAATTTATCTTCTGGAAAGCAATACAAATGAAGAAATTCGAAATACAATACCTGAAATTAATTCTCTTATCATGAGAATTTCAGAACTGAACAAAACAATACGAGATACAGAAATAACCGGGAAATCAGCCAATGACTTAAGAGATGATAGAGACCTCCTCATTGACCAGCTTTCTAAAATCGTAGCAATAACTGCTCGGGAACGAGATGATGGACAGGTAGATGTCCTTTTAGGTGGAGTTGAAATAATTGGGGGGACAAAATATCGGACATTGAGCACAATTGTAGATCCCTCTATTGACCCAACAAGACCGGACTTTCTCTCGGTTGTATTTACAGATAATCAAGAACAAGCCATTATATCGGATGGTTCTCTTGCAGGTTTGTTATACATCAGGGACACTGAATTAAGAAGAATTAAAGAACAACTCAATGAAATAGCGAGAGTTATTGCTGGTTCTATCAATAGAATTCACAGCCAAGGTAGGGGATTAGAATTATATAACAGTGCTATTCAATCAACTATTTCCATAACGGATGTTAGTAATCCATTAACAAGCAATGATATTCCCTATTCTGTTGATAATGGTTCTTTTCAACTACTTGCATACGATAATTCAGGAAATCTGGTCAATACTCTTACCGTTGTCATTTCTGCTTCTTCTACTACATTAACAGATATTGCCAACCAAATAAATACAAGTCCTTTCTTTAATGCTTCAATTGATTCGAATGGATATTTAACTATTACTCCTTCGAGTGGTTACTCGTTTCGATTTGCAAATGATACATCAGGAGTTCTTGTTGCAATAGGAATGAATCCTTTTTTCACGGGCTATACTGCAAGCACAATAGCAGTAAATCAAGACTTGGTAAAAAATCCCCGTCTTATTAGTTCTGGATACAGTACCAATATCAACGAAACAGGTGATAATACGGCCAGTTTAGCAATGGCAAACCTAAGAGCACAGCGTATCCTTTCCGACAGTACTCAAACCGCAGATGAATATTATCAATCCATGATTGTGCAAATAGGAATTAATGCAAGAGCCAATTCGGATGTCCTGGAAATGGAGCGTTCTTTTATAAATGATTTCAACCGACGGAGACAGGAAATTTCTGGAGTTAATCTTGATGAAGAAGTTACGAATCTTCTCTTATTTCAGAGAGCTTTTGAAGCGTCAACAAGAATTATCACGGTAACAGACCGAATGTTAGATGCCTTACTCAATATAATCTAAATATACATTCATTAATTTTTCTTCTCTCCTCTGAAAGTTTTGGATATAAATAAGGTCGTATAGAAAGATATTCATGATTTCTGTTCTCTATACACTGGGGAACTTCTAACTCACCTTTTTCCAACATAGTCCTTAAAATAGTCGTGCCCGCAAGACGATCGAAATGATTGTTAAAAATTAAATGTTCTGGATGGTGTTTTTTTATAATTTGTAATAGTTCTAATGTCATTACAAAAGGCCTTGCTTCTTTAACATCTTCTACTTTTATCTGAAGTCCTTTACACAATTCATTTATATATTTTGGGTTTATGGCCCTACCAGGTATGGATACTGGCGTAAATGAACATGCCTTTATATTAAAACCTTTCTTTGCCTCTTCTGGAAACGCTGACAATATTAAATCAGGGTTAAACCATGGAGCACCTATTATTTGAAATGGGTTTTGTGTGCCACGACCTTCACTGATATTCGTTCCTTCAAATAAACATGTACCTACATAACATAATGCTGATTCAAAAGACGGAATATTTGGAGAAGGAGGATACCACATCAAATCCAGATTGGGGAACAGCAGGTCATAAAACCAGCCATCCATGGGGATAACAGTTAATTCTATAGATTTCAGTTCTACATTTGTATTTTTTAGGAACAATGCGGACTCGCCAATAGTAAGTCCATGTCGAATTGGCACATTTCCCCAGCAAACCTCCCCCAGAAATTCTGTGTCTGGAAAAATGCCTTCTATAATTTCACCACCTAACGGATTTGGGCGGTCCAATACCATTATTTTTTTATTATATCTACTGCATAGTCTCATCAGTCTTAACAAAGAATATGTATAAGTATAATAGCGACTTCCAATATCCTGGATGTCTACGACAATCCAGTCTATTTGTCGAAAAACCTTCTGCCAGTCAATATCCTTACGGTCGTCATATATATTAATTAATTCAATGTTTTCCCATTTTTTATCCTTATCAGATTCCCCTGCTTCTTCAGTTAAATGCAGTCCATGTTCTGCAGAAAAGATATACTTTACTTTAATGTTTTTTGTTGTTAAAAATATTTCTAATGTAGTTATACCTTCAATATTTTTTGCGGAAGTATTCGTAAATAATGCTACAGACGAATTTTTTATTAACTTAAAATCATCTCTTAATAAAACATCGATTCCAAAATGAACATTTATTTTTTCTGGGGCTATCATCACTGCTACGGAGTTGTAAAAAGTTTTTCTTAGTTTTCGATTGTCTCGTGTCTTTCTACTCGGATGACATGAATTACTTAATAAAATTGCATAATACCCTGAATTCCTGTCCCACCATAGGCTGGTCCCCGTAAATCCTGTATGTCCTAAGGCAGAACGAAAGGGAAGTTGTCCTTCTATACTATCCCAAAAAGGATCTGTTTTCCAGCCTAATACCTGCCAGGGATAGTTTGGAATAATTTTTGATGTGCTCATTTCCTGTATTACATCTTTTTCCAGGATTATTTCTTTCAACAAACCTCTACAAAAACGTGATAAGTCTTCAGCCGTTGAAAACAATCCAGCATGTCCTGCTACTCCTCCCATGGCATATGCATGTTCATCATGAACTTCCCCTCGAATAATTTTATTTCTCCATATGCACTTTTCTGTAGGGGCACATCTATTTTTATATTTTTCGGGTACATTGAAAAAGGTTGTATTCATATTTAATTTCAAAAAAATATTCTTTTTACAAAATTGGTCAAAATGTTCCCCAGATATTATTTCTACAATATGGGAGAGAAGCATAAATCCAAAATCGGAATACAAATGTTCTGTACCGGGCTCAAATAATAATTTTGTTTGTGATAGCTTTATCAATATATCTTCAAATGAATGGATTTCACGATACCACTCTTTATACCCAATTAATCCTGAACTATGTGTTAGTAAGTGTCGAAGTGAAAATTTTTTAAAATTTTGAATAGGAATATATTTATATACGGGTTCGTCTAAATGAAGTTTTCCTTGCTGATAAAGAAGTAATATAGAAGTTGTAGTAGCCACCACTTTTGTTAAAGAAGCAAGATCAAAAATAACATCTTTTCTCATTTCTTCTCCAGAAGGAACTACAGCAGATTTCCCCACACAGTCGAAAAATAGAATTTCATTCTCTCTCCCCAAATAAGCAACTGCACCTGGAGCATTATTCTGAATAGAATAAGTTAAACATTTAAATAAAATTTCTTTCTCATGTTTCGCATACATATAAATTATTTTCTTTATTGCTTTGAAAGAAATGTGGCCTACAATTATTTTCTAATTGTAGGCCAGTGGAGAAACTTTCCTGTGATGTTTGTACCATCACATTTTGCTAACTACTTTTTCTTTGCTGGAGCTTTTTTTGCTGCGGGTTTCTTTGCAGCAGGTTTCTTTGCAGCAGGTTTCTTTGCAGCAGGTTTCTTTGCAGCGGCCATGTTGTATCTCCTGTTGTTTTATTTTAAGAAGAAAATTTTTCAACGACTACAGGTCATTGAACTTTCTTCTTATTATCCATTCAATTGTAATTATTTTGATAATGAACAAAAATATATTTAAAACGCAAATTTTTTTTTATTATTATTTAAATACTATTTTCAGCCTCAATTTATTAGGGTTTCAACAACATTACTTTCTGTCATTATTTAATAATAGAAAAATTATTTCAAAAAAAAAATTATAATACTTCAACTTTAATATTCTCATTTGTGTAAATGCATACTTGAGAAGCAAGCTTAAGAGACTCCATTGCGATATCCTCTGCTGATAAATTTGTATATCTCATAAGAGCCCTTCCAGCAGTAAGAGCAAAACCGGCTCCAGAACCAATAGCAAGGATATCATCATCAGGTTCTATAATCTCACCTGTTCCGGATACTAATAATATTTCCTCCTTATTACATACAATTAACATTGCATTCAATTGTCTTAAATATTTATCGGTTCTCCAAAGTTTTCCTAATTCAACAGCAGAACGAGTAAGATTTCCACGAAACTCTTCTAACTTTCCTTCAAACCTTTCAAACAGAGCAAATGCATCAGAAACAGAGCCTGCAAAACCAGCGAGGATTTTCCCTCCATACAATCTTCTTATTTTTGTTGCTGTTCCTTTGACAATAGTGTCACCCAAGGTAACTTGCCCATCACCCGCAATTGCAACTGTTCCATTCCTGCGAACAGCAATAATAGTTGTACCTCTAAATTCACTCATAATAAAATCCCTATTTATTGTATCTTTAAAGAACGACTTGTTCTTTGTGGTTTATATTGTTTTGGGTCAATTCCAAGTTTTTGAACCCTTAAACCCATAATTCGTTCCGTAATACCCAATTCTCGTGCCGCCTTTGCTTTATTCCCTCTCGCATTTTTTAAGGACTCTATAATCATCTCTCTTTCCACACGATCCAATGTCTCCTCTAACTTTCCTTTCATTATTGTGTTCGATGCTTCGGCTGTCTGTAATGTCGGTGGTAGATAGTGTCCATGAATAACATCATCGGTGGTTAAAATTACTGCTCGTTCAATAATATTCTCTAATTCACGAACATTTCCGGGCCAGTGATAACTCACTAACATATCAATAGCAGGCGTAGAAATTCGACGGACATATTTGTTGTTTTCACGACTGTATTTTTCGACAAAATGATTTGCCAATTCCAAAATATCTGTTTTTCTTTCTCTTAATGGGGGTATAAAAATTGGAAAAACATTTAATCGATAATATAAATCCTCTCGGAACTTTCCCTCCTTAAATAATTTTTCTAAATCACGATTCGTTGCAGTAATTACACGGACATTAACTCGAATAGTTTCACTGCCACCAACGCGCTCAAAAGTTTTATCTTGCAATACACGAAGTAATTTGGCTTGGATGGACAATGGCAAATCACCGATTTCATCTAAGAAAATAGTTCCACCATGTGCCATCTCAAATCTACCTTTTCTTTGCTGATACGCTCCAGTAAAGGCCCCTTTCTCATGTCCGAACAATTCACTTTCGACCACAGATTCTGGTAAGGCGGCACAGTTTACTTTTATAAAAGGTCCCGATGCTCGATGACTATTAAAATGAATTGCATGTGCTACTAATTCTTTACCTGTTCCACTTTCTCCACGAATAAGTACTGTGGCCTCCGTCATAGATACCTGTTGTATTAAGTCATATACTTTTTGCATAACCCCGGAACTCCCAATCATATTGGAAGGATGAAATCTTTTTCTTAACTCTTCTTGAAGTCGGGCGTTTTCAAGAAGCAACGCCTTCCTTTCTTGTTCATTCCTTAATCTTAACCGTACTGCACGAGCAATCATTGAAGCAATAATTGTCAGGACGCGTAAATCTTCATCTAAAGATATATCGTTGGAATATATTCTATCTGCACTTAGTGTTCCCAAAACCAAATTCTCAATTTTTATAGGTACACAGATATAAGAGATTTCTTCTTTTTGCAGGTTTTTTCTAGAACCTGTTTTGTTCAAGAACATAGGTTCCGCTGATATTTTAGGGATAACCATAGGCCTCCCCATTTGTGCCACTTTTCCAATAATTCCCTCCCCCACTTTATAAACTCCTCTTTCTAACTCCTCACCAGAAAGTCCATAGGCCGCTTCTATTCTTAATTCACCCCGATCTTTGTCAAGTAAGGTAATCGTCCCTCTTAACATTCCTGTATGATTTGAAATAGCCCTTAATACAGGGTAGAGTTCTTCTCGGAGGTCATAACTACGGTCTAATATTTCACTTATTTCTAGAAGGAGTTTTAATTCCTCAATTGCTCTGTCGCTTTTTTCTTTCATTACTGTCATTCTTTAACCTTAATATTAAAAATATATCACTTAATTAGAATAAAAAAATACATATTTGTTATATATCAAACTATTATAATTCATATCTTACTATATAATCAAAAAGGTAGATTTATAATATTTAATTATTAAAAAATACTACATTTATGTTTAAATTTTTTTTTCAATTTCACAAAATTGTAAAATACATAAAAACTAAGGAATATAGCATGAACATTTTACATTTACTATTAATTATTACTATTCAGAATTTATCATTTTCCTCACCTAATAATAATTCAACGGCTTTACAACCTCCTCAAACAATTTTGTTTTCAGCTTCCCCCGACCAAATTATAAAAGATGCGGAGTTATGGAAAGAACATGGAGTTAATGCCTTTTTTCTTGATTACATAGCCCGAGAGTGGAGCGATAATATCTGGGCAAATGATAAGAAACCATGGACAATCGGAAAGGATGACGATAATTTTAAAAAGTCGCTTGAGGCCAATACAATTTGTAAAAAATTAGGTATGGAAACTTTTCTAAAAATTTCATTCGACCATAATCTGGACTGGTTCAGTGATATTCAGTGGGAGAATGTCCTGCATAACTTTCGACAATTTGGAATTTTTGCGAAAGAAACAGGTTGTACAGGTTTTGCTATAGACATAGAATACATTGGTGAACAGTATAATTTTAACTGGGAAGGATATAAATACGATACCTACACCCGAAAAGACCTTGTAAATAAAGTGCGAAAAAGAAGTGCTGATTTAATTAACACAATATACAAAGTATTTCCTGATATGATATTTTTAACCTTTCCGGAACAGGGTGCTCATCTTGGTCTCATTATTCATTTAACATGGGTAGAGGAACTAGCAAAGAAAAATGCGTCAGGAGGTTTTCACTATTGTATTGAACACACATACCGTCTAAAAAATCCCGACGAAGTTTTAACATATATTTCAGGAATAGATCTAATTTTCCTGACATACTTATCACCAAAGGCCAAGAAATATTGGAAGGAAAAATGTTCTATTGCCCCTGGAATATGGCCCTTTGGTTTTGATTACGATACGGGACACAAGGCAGGATTTACAACAAAAGAATTGAAAAAAATATATGGACTTCATATCTCTACTTCTCCAAAATACCACTGGATTTATAGTCACAATTGTTATGAACAATTACTGGGGCGCCAGGCAGAGTTGTTTGATGGAGAAGAACCTTTACAAAACTATGTAGATATATTAAAAAGGAAAGAACCAATTTTTGACCCTTCTTTCAAAGAAAAAATTGAACTATTACGAAAAAGAGATTTTGAACTACTAAAACAGAAAACAGGTTTTACCTATATTCTGTTTCCTGTAGGTCCTGATGATAACCCCCGTTTTCAGACAGTCCCGCTTGATAATTATGAATTTTCTTATAATTACTTCTGGGAATTAGGAAAGAAACATTTGTGGGGAGAAAAAGTATCCTTTTGTGAGTTATTTAGTCCAATAACAAAATGGAATATTGCAGGACCTTATAGCGATGGAGGCTTTAAAGAAACATATGATAAAGAATTTCCTCCTGAAGTAGACATAAATAAGGTGGACTGGAAACCCTTATCAATAGAAGATGATAAATTATCTATGGACCTTAATAAGATTTTAGGACAGCAAGAAGAGACTTGCGCTTATGCATTATGCTCTATAGAGGTTCTACAACCCATTACAGCCCAGATACGATTTGGCTATAATGATGCCGTCAAGGTATGGTTGATTAAAGAGAATTCAAAAGACTTAATCTTTGAATATTTTGGGGAATCTTCCATAGTTCCTGACAAAACAGTAGTCCCAATAAATTTTGAAAGGGAATCATATAGTATATTGATGAAGATTACAAATAATAAACGGTTCTGGGGTTATACACTACGAATAACAGATCCAAAAGGGAAATCTCTCCCTAAAAATATCGTAAAATATTAGTTAGATTTTTCAATTGTAATAAGGAAGGCCTATTATGTTGGACAAAGTAAATCTCGATGTTAAATTATCCAAAGAGGATTTTAAAGAAATCACACAACAAATGGAATCATCCTTTGGAGCAATTCAGAGAGAACTAAGACAAAAAGGGATACCATCCATTATCTTAATAGAAGGATGGGACACTGCTGGAAAAGGTACTTTGTTAAATCATTTGTTGTTAAATCTAGATCCAAGGGGGTACTGGGTACACAATATAACAAAATCGACAAGAGAGGAAAAATTACATCCTTATCTCTGGCGATTCTGGAATAAATTGCCGGGGTATGGAGATATTGCATTTTTCAATCACAGTTGGTACTGGCCAATTGTATTAGAAGCCCAAAAAGAAGGCTGGGGCACAAATAAAATTCGTTCTGAACTGGAAGAGATTTTAACTTTTGAAAGGCATCTTGTTGAAGATGGAAATTTACTTATAAAAATATTTTTGCATATATCCAAAAAAGAGCAGAAAAAAAGATTTGAAAAGTTATCAAAAGACCCTGCCTTTCAATGGCGTGCAAAAGGGAAAAATAAAGAACTGCTTAAAGAGTATGAAGACCTTTATAAAATTATAAATTTTATTTTAAAGGAAACAAATAAAGATATAGCCCCCTGGTATGTTATTCCAGCAACAGATGATCGATATTGCATCTCTGAGGCCGGAAAAATCCTTTTATCTTGTTGGAAGAATATCATAAAAAATGGTTTAAACATTCCCTCATATACATTGGCATCCCGAGAAACAGACCCTCTAAAAGATATAAACTTAACTCAATCGGTATCTCATGAAAACTATAATGAAATACTTCCAAAATTACAAAAGGAACTGCGAAAACTTCAATCAATATGTTTTAAGGAACGAATACCTGTTGTAATCATTTTTGAAGGTTGGGATGCAGGGGGAAAAGGAGGTGCAATAAAAAGATTAGTAAGTGAATTAGACCCCAGGGGATATGAAGTGATTCCAATAGGAGCTCCACAGGGGGAAGAAAAAAGACATCATCATCTATGGCGATTCTGGAGAGCATTACCCAAAGCGGGACATTTTACCATCTACGACCGTTCCTGGTATGGAAGAGTTTTAGTTGAAAGAATTGAAGGTTTTGCCAAACCACAGGATTGGATGCGTGGATATAGTGAAATAAATGAATTTGAAATGCAATTAGCCAAATGGGGTGCCATTATTATCAAATTCTGGATGCATATTTCACCCGAAGAACAATTAAGAAGATTTGAAGAACGACAATCAAATCCTAATAAGAAGTGGAAAATAACGGAAGAAGATTGGCGAAATAGAGAAAAATGGAAGGAATATGAAGAAGCATTATCTGATATGATTGACCGGACATCTACAATATATGCCCCATGGACTATTGTTGAAGGTAACGATAAACTTTTTGCACGACTCAAAGTATTGTTAATCGTAATCAAGACTATAAAAAAATACTTGAACTCCAAAAAATAATATGTTCTTTCCTGATTAAATCTTTTTTTAATTTAATATATTTCAAAATATTTCAAATACATTAAAAACTTTATATTATTTGTTATTTAAATAACAATTATCTTTATTTTTTTTGTTCACTTTTTTTATTTAAACACAAACGATTCCTTATTTTTTATTATCTATTTTTTTTTGCACTTATAAGTATCTGATAATATTAATTTTAAATGCTATATTTACTCCTATATAATAATTAATATTTATAATGTAAATTTGCAATTATATCTCATGTATGATATACTGTTTCTGTTGGTAGCAGAGCTGCGAATGTGTTCCCTATGCTACTACTACACATCAAGGTCCAATTGAATCCAACACATAGCGAAGCACATAAAATAGCTGCCAGTGGTTGTCCTCCCATTACCACTGCAGTGCATATCTCTCTCTCCGGAATAACTGATATCCCGGTTTACCCCGGCCGGGAATCCTCTCTTCCGCTTCTCCCAGCTCTGCTACCTCTTTGACTCTGATACCCCTCAGAGTTAAAACTTATAGAGGTGTCGGTCGCCCCCTACCGGCACCTCAGTTATTTTAAAGCCCGATCAGTAATAACAATTATGATTTAAATTATTCTTTGAGATTTTAACTTTAACTCTCTTATTTTTCTTGTAAAGTCTATCACTTTACATGTTATCTCCGTACCCTGGGGAGGATTTAGTAAACGAATAATTTGGTCTATATCTAATGATTTAATCTCACATTCATCGATTTTTATAAGAGTTTCTCCTCCTCTCAAATTATAAGACCATGCGGAAGAATTTTCGATTACTCCGATTAACCACCCTTCTTCATTCAAGCAATCGGGTAATATACCAACTCCCGCCCATTCCCGTTCATCAGAAATATTGGTTTTTAAAAAACATATTGATGCTTCCTCATAATTTATCTTAAGTACAAATTGACGCCAAAAAGAAGTCCCTAAGGATATTTCTTTCTCTTCTGGAACCGAAACAGAAATAAGGTTATTGAATTTCTGGCTTCCCACTTGTAATGTCTTTAAGCGAAAATATTGAACTACTTTTCCACCCTTAAAATGAGCAAAAGTGTTTTCATTAGTTATCAGTCTTTTATCATTAACCATACTCATAGGAAAGATTACAGACTCATTTCTTACAAAATCCACATTAGCAACAGAAGCGATTTTGTTATTAAGCATGATTGAAATTTTTGGCATTACATTTTCAGATGAGAAGAACATTTTCTCACAAATAATGTTTTTTTTCTGGTCCTTGCTTTTGTGTGTAATTAATTGCCAAACAATTTTGCCTTTTCCAAAATCTAAATAAATTTCATATCCCGGATAGAATATAGGCAAAATACCATTGATATGTACCCCAAATTTTTTTGAAATATCTAATAAATCGGACAATATAACCTTGCCCTGATAATAAGGAACGAATGGAATATTATGTTCATAGTCTTTTAGTTTAATATTATCCGAATTATGTGGTTTTTTTATTTCCAAACCCTCTTTCTCTTTCAATATTGGCACAGAGATACCTGTATCCAATAAGTAAAATGAAGAAGGATGAACAGGATCCGCATTTATAAGAATAGCCCCTTTTTGCATTACAAACGAGGATTGGAATTGACTATCTTCTACAGAAAAACAGGGGATGGTAAAAAAAATGATGAATGAGAATAGTATTATAATTGTCCTTTTAACATCTTTATCAAAAGACACAAATCAATTTTTCCTTGTCATAATAGTTTCTATCCACAACTTTATCTGTTCTTTTAAATGATTAAATGATTTTAAGAGATTAAAACTCGTCTCATCTGTAGGGTATGTCCTCATCTCACAAAAGGAACGATTACTCTGATACAATTGTAAAGAAAATTTAAATGAGTTCTCATCATTTTCCCCTACCGAAATAAATGTAGGGATATAAAAAGAAAACTGGCTATTATTCTGCTGAAAGTCCTTCTGCTTGCAATAAGGAGAGAGGAGAATCAAACCTTCTATACAAGTTGATTGAAGTGCCTTATAGGAAGCAAAACAGCCCATTTCTCCTGACAATAAAATTATCTTTTTTTCTTGGTTACAAATAGTATCTAAATCGTTACAGAAAGAATTTGTGTAATTGTATTCATTGGAGGAATCCTGGTACTTCTGTAATATTGACAACCAATCCCCTAATAAAAAAGCGACCTTGTATCCTTCTTTCAGAAACTCATCAAAAATTAATTTAAGTTCTTCTACATTTTCATCTTCTTTTGCAAGAACGATTATCGCAATTTTTTTATCTATCGCCTCTGACGAAAATATCTGAATAAAAACAGGATTATTATTAATAGACTGCGTATGTTCCGAAGGTAATGAATTAGATTTATTTTTACAGCTATAAATACAAGGGGAAAGTATCAAAATAAAGGATATAATTATGAGTAAAAATATATCTCTTGTTTTTTTTAGGGACATATAGAATTGGGCGGGAAATACCTAACGGTAAGTATTTCCCGCCTAAAAAATTAACCTAAATTAAAAACAGACTGTAATTTCAGTGCAAGTGTCATATCGCCCTGAATCTTTAGTTTACCTGTCAAAAATGCCGTTTGACCGTTTAATTTTCCGGCAACCAAATCAAGGAAATCACTGGCAGAAATTGTCAATGTAATATTGGCTTTTTCTGCTTTCCCTTGTGTTACGGAAATTTGTTCATCAGCCACAGAAACGGCCCATTCTCCCCCATCATCTCCAGTGATGACGAACTGATAAGTTACATTCATCCCCTTAATCTTTGCGGGGTCAACTTTAGATGATAGTTGGTTGAAGAATTCTGCTACTTGGGACATACGAATAACCTCCCTCGATATGGGTTAAAATTTCTCTGTAAGCCCATGCTTACAGAAATTAGACGCTTTTAATGTAAAACATATCCTTGTCTAATTTCAAACTGGTATGTTTCCTAAATTCTGATAGTTTAATGATATGATTTCAGCATTATAGAATAATGTATAATTTCCTAAACACAGGGTAATCGAAATGTCGATACAGATTATCACAACAGAAGAAGAAATCAGGCATCCTCTTGATGCCTTTTTTATGCCCAAAGCAGTTGCAGTCATCGGAGCAACTGATAAAATAGATAGTGTCGGCAGAACTGTATTATGGAATCTCATGAGCAGTCCCTTTGGTGGAACTGTTTATGCAGTGAATCCCAACCGGCACCAAGTACTTGGAATGTTAGCCTATCCAAATATAAAATCCATCCCCGAACCAATCGACTTAGCAATAATAATAACCCCTGCTCCAACCGTTCCTTCCATACTTCACGAATGTATTGAATGTTCTGTAAAGGGATGCATCATTATATCTGCGGGATTTAGTGAGACCGGTGAAGCAGGTAAAGCATTGGAAGAGGAGATAAAAAAACTTATTTATCCCAATAAAATTCGAGTTGTCGGACCAAACAGTTTAGGTATAATGAATCCTATTATTGGACTCAACTCTGCTTTTGCACCTCATATAGCGGAAAAGGGGACTGTAGGTTTTATTACGCAAAGCGGTGCTGTTGGGGCGGCAATTTTAGATTGGAGTTTCCATGTAAAAGTAGGATTTAGCAAGTTTGTTTCCTTTGGAACTATGGTCGATGTAAATTGGGCTGATTTAATTTATTATCTGGGAGATGATCCATATACGAAAAGTATTGTGATTTATATGCAGGCTTTAGGAGATGTTCGTTCCTTTTTATCAGCAGCAAGAGAAGTAGCATTGCACAAACCTATTATATTATTAAAGGGAGGAAGAACGGAGTTAGGAGCGAAATTAGCAAAAAATACTCCTTATTACATTGGGGGTGAGTTATGTAGTGATGAGGTGTTTTCCGCGGCCCTAAAACGTTGCGGTGTACTTCGTGTTGATAATATACAGCAATTGTTTGATATGGCTATTGTTTTGGGTAAACAACCTCGCCCAAAAGGAAATCGCCTTGCAATTATCAGCAATGCGGCTGGACCAAGTATTCTTGCGACAGATGCACTTGTGGCTTCGGGAGGAACCATATCCATTCTTCAGCCTAAAACAATCCAGGAATTAAATGAGATTTTACCGCCATATTGGAACCATGATAACCCCGTTGACTTATTAGCAAATGCAGACCCTAAAAGATACGCACAATCAGCAGAAGTTGTGTTAAAAGATGAAGAGACAGATGGACTTCTTGTTATCTTAACTCCACAAGTTATGACTAAACCATTAGAAACTGCCGAGGAACTAATAAAAGTAAAAAATCCTTTTAAGAAACCCATCCTTGCAAGTTGGATGGGTGGCTACAAAGTAGAAGAAGGGCGACAATTATTAAACAATTCAGGTATTCCTACTTTAGACTATCCGGATATTGCAGCCCGGGTTTTCCAATCAATGTGGCATTATTCATATCAATTGAAGGGATTATATGAGACTCCCAGTGCCCATGAGGAAACCAGTGAATACTTCGCACAAAAGTTACTCGCCAAAACGACTATTGAATATGCCCTAAGACAGGGGCAGGTTATGCTAACTCCTTCGGCAACAAAGGATGTATTGTCCGCATATGGCATCAATTTAATAGAAACACATATTGCCCATGATGAAACAGAAGCGGTTCATATAGCCAAGAATATTGGCTATCCCGTAGTACTCCGCAGAGTTCTCCTGAGTAGTAAAATTTTAGCAGACCCCGGGGGCGTTTTATTAAATCTACATGATGAAGAAGCTGTTCGAAAGGCCTATCGGGCGTTACTCGATTTTGTTTCTGATGGTAAAGGGATTTGTGCCTTTCCCGGTATCGCTGTTCAACCATTAGTTCCCAGAGATGGAATTGAAATTTGTATTGGAAGCAATATAGACCCCCTCTTCGGATCTTATATCTATTTTGGATCTGGAGGAAGAATGTCGTATATCTTTGAAGACCGTGCCATAGGATTGCCTCCATTGAATACTACATTAGCCCGGAGAATGATTGAGGATACTGAAATATATAAAGCGCTAAAAGCAGGAAAAATTTGTAAGGGATTTAATATCGATGAATTAGAACATCTCCTTGTTCAGATAAGTTATATGATATGTGAACAACGATTGATCCAAGGAATAGAAATAAATCCAATTGTTATATCTCCAAAACGGATTGTAGCGTTAAATGCTTCTATCTTACTATATCCGATGGAAACTCCTATGGAAGCATTCCCCAAACTGGCTATCCGTCCCTATCCAAATGAATATACATATAGTTGGACATCGAAAAAAGGAACTGAAATTATTCTTAGACCTATTCGTCCCGAAGATGAAAATTTGATGATTCGTTTTCATGAAACTTTAAGCGACAATACAGTGTATTTTCGCTATTTTCAACTACAGCCTTTACATGTCCGAACCCAACATGAACGATTAACTGAAATTTGCTTTGTTGATTATGACCGCAGCATTGCTCTTGTTGCAATTGAAAAGAACAAAACAACGGGGGAAAGTGCTATTTTGGGAGTGGGTAGGATAGTAAAAATACACGGGACTCAGGATGCGGAGTTCGCTCTAATGATTAGTGATTTATATCAGGGACATGGATTAGGAACTGAAATGTTACGGCGACTGATACAGATTTCGAGGACGGAGGGTGTTAAAAGATTATACGGGACCATTTTACCTGAAAACAGGTCTATGTTAAGAGTGTGTTCTAAATTGGGTTTTGCCTTAAAAAAGCCCTCCGGACAAGAAGTTATTGCCGAACTCTTTTTGAACTAACTGTATGCAACCTTCACTTTAAATTATCTCTTCTTCTCTAAAAACCTCTTGAATTCTATGGTAAAAGTAAAACTATCGAAATCTTCTTGAAGTCTTGCAAATTTCGAATACCCAAAAGAAAAAACAAATTCATCTCTTTGATTTAAGGGAACTTCAAAACCAATATTGGTATCTAAACTAACGGTGTGCCATTCATCAGATAAATTTAAATCTACCAAATGCAAAAAAGGAAGAAACTTTACCTTTACTTTTGCATCATAGGTAGCATAAGTATAGGTAGCGGATGCTGAAAAATAAGGACGAGTTGCTTTTATTCGCTCTTTCCAATTTGTAAAGTCTTTGTGAGGTGGGGAACCCCATGGTGAAAAATGAACACCCGTCCCGCAATAAAAAGCCATTCGCTTTATTTCAAAATCGGTATGTAAAGGCATTAAAAGAATAGAAGGGTGTGTCTGCTTTGTCCTAATTTTTCCTCCCTCACCTCCTCCTTGTGCAGTAATAGTCCATTTTGAATTAATCTTATATCCAATTCCTGCATGGGGTGCCCAAATTAAATGGTCATCTCTAAAATCACTAACTGTTTTAACAGGTTTTTGTTCCGGAGCAAAAAATCCCATAATGGGGTCGAATAATTCTCTTACAGGTTTTTCACTCTCCATTTTCGGATATGGATTTACAAGGCTCACAAACCAAAACCAGTTGCTATTTTCATTGTTATCTGGATTTAATGCTATTGTCCGGGTATGTTCTGATGGATTAATCTTCCCTTTTTCCGTAAAATCCACCTGTGAAAAAAAAGATACCATAATTCCCATATATATAAAAGATATACTTATCATTATTACTTCACCTACTTCTTAAAAGATTGGAGGGTTTTCCTGTTCAATTATTACCCTTTCTCTATCAATTTCAGATATAAGTTGAGGAATATCATACCATTTTAACACACCGTGCACAGTATTCATTATCTGGCCATGAATTCGTGGATTTTCTATCACATCACCCCAGGAAACTAAGCCTTTGAGATTAAGTTCAATTTTTTGGGGTAATAATAAAAATGCAGTATGCACAGCAGGGATACAAAGAACACCTTCTGTATTTATTGATATGTTTATTTCATCTCCGTACTTTCCTCTTAAGTACTTAATCACAGACAAATAATCATAGACTCTCATCCCTACAAAGGACTTACCAACTAAATACGCACGAAAATAATCCTCCCAACCGGAACCAACGGTTCTCATAATATCATTTTTCCCAGACTCAGGACTTGTTTCTCCTGTCCCTCTTAAATCAACAGCACAAACATAAATACGATTACTCAAATATTTCTTTATAATATCGGGATTCAGATCTTTCCCATTCGGGTGTGTATAGATAACAACTTTAGAAATAGGATTATTTGTCTCGAATAAATACCCTGGAAGGAGAACTCCTTTTTCAACATCTATTACTATAGGTATAATTGACTTTGCTTGAGGGAAAAAATTCGTCTTAATTCTTTCAAGTTCTTTGACTTTTGGGTCGGGGATAGAATCCCAATCACTTACATTAATAATTTCTCTTACTTTTGCTTGCTTTTGCTCCAATGAAAACGAAGTCCAGATGACACTTCGAGCCTTTTCTAACTCTCTTTTTTTCTCTTTGTTTATATCGATAATACTTTTTGAATTTGGGATTTCTTTTATATTTCCCCCGCTACAAACACAATATTCATCTTTTACTAATAATTCACTATCATTGATTTGTTCTTCCACTTCCTTACTCACACCTGTAAGCCACAAGAGCATCCATTCTACTATTTCTTCTCGTAATGCTTTTCCCAAACCATGTTGGGTATCGACTTCTATTAGGTCGCAGAACCGATTGAATCCCAACTTTGAATAAAGTCTTTTTGAGTAGCGGAAGGTAGCCCATGTACCATTAATATCAAAGAAATCTTTTGTGGCAGAGCAAATCAGTGTAGGATTTGGAGCATGCATAAAAACATATTCAAAATGGTCATATCCATGTTTTATTTGAGAAAAAATATTTTGTTCCGCATCTTGTGGACCAATAGTATTTAGCAATCGTTCCCATGAAGTTAAATAGCAGGATGGGGCAGAAGCATAAATGCGTGGGTCCAAAGCCATAAGATAAGCGGTTTGAGTTCCGCCACCTGAATTGCCGGAACAACCTATCTTATTTTTTTGTATGTCCTCACGAGTTTCAAGATAGTCAATTGCTCTCATTCCATCCCATATTTCATATCGAGCATAATTCTCGCCTAACAGGATACATCCTAATCCTAATACTGTGTGTTCTGCAGTCCCCCATATATCAGGAGAACCATCTTCCTTTAAAAAAGCAATTCTTTCACCCTGACCGGGCGGGTCATATATTAGAGAGGCTATTCCATTACTGGCTAACAAAATACATAATTTCTGGTATTCCGGATAACCTTTTGCCTCCTGTGAATGTCCACAAGGGACAATTACACAAGGGTATGGAGGAGATGTAAGAGGGAGAAATAATATTGCAGACACATAAAAATTTGGTTGGCTTTCAAAATACAAAACTTCAAATCTGTATGTAGATTTTGTCCCTTTACGAACAATAACAGGATTAAGTGAAGTTGTTTGGGGTTTTCCTCCTATTAGAGACCAAAATAAATTTCTCTTTTCCTCTTTATACAACTCTAAGTTTTCCTTTTCGGGGAATCTATTAGGGTCGTTCTCAAATGCATTTAAGTAAGTAAACGCACATTCATTTAAATATTTTTTCATCATTTCCTGAGGTTTGAAAGGGATATCTATTTTCTGCAAAACATTCCAATCGAATGGGTCCGGAAAACACAATCCTGAATACAAAAAAATAAATGTAATAACACACCAATAGTTTATACTTCTAAATATTTTCATTTGTTTGCATCCATCTTTTACTATTAAATTGAGGCGGAAAACATTCCAAATAAAATATAATATATAAAAAAAAAAAGAAAAACAAAAGAAAAGGTCTGTATGCATGCCCATTCATTTTTCTGAACCTTTCCCGTGGCGTTTTTGTGCCATTTGTGGGGATCCGCTTGTTTTAGATAATGATGGAGAAAAGCCGCGTCCATACTGTAATAATTGTCAAAGGTATTACTATCATAATCCAACACCTGCAACATGCTGTTTTGTTACAAATACAGGTGAAGACCTTCTCCTAACCAAACGGGCGATTCATCCTGCATTTGGGCAATGGACCCTTCCCGGGGGATACATGGAGTTAGGGGAAACCACTGAGGAATCCGCGGCACGAGAGTTACTGGAAGAAACAGGAATTGTAGTTGAAAAATTAAAATTGTTAGGAATATCCACTCAGCCCAGCAAATATAACGGAACGATTTTAGTTTTAGGTTTTGTTGTTGAAAAATGGACTGGAACGATCCGTTCAGGTAGTGATGTATCTGCAGCAGAATTTTTTCGCTACGACCAACTTCCACCCCTTGCTTTTACAGCACATAAAGAATTATTAAGAATGTATTTTCAGGAAACATGTTAACACATTTTTATTAGCACCTGTTTATGAAAGAAAAGGAATTAATTCAGATTGGTTATACTTCTAAAGAACTGCGTGAAATTGCAAAACAGGTTTTTAACAGGGCCATTAACGAGGGTTATTCTAAAAAAGATGCAAAAAGGATGTTACGAGTAATCATTCGCAATCCTATTGCTTTTATACAGGACAATTTATGGGGTGAGTTAGCAAAAAAATTACATGCCGGAAACAGGGAGAATAAATTACCAATTCATCATGAGTATTCAGGAGAAATAGGTAGAACAACAAGGGCTCCATATAAAATATGGGGAACAGATATTGACCTTGAATCTATACAACAAATTCATAATGCTTGTTCTCTCCCAATTTCCGTTCGAGGGGCTCTCATGCCGGATGCTCATGTAGGATATGGTCTACCAATTGGAGGAGTTCTCGCTACAAATAATGCGGTAATACCATTTGCAGTAGGGGTTGATATAGCATGTCGTGTAAAAATGAGCGTTTTTGATTTGTCTCCTATGATCATTGAAGAAAACCCTTCAAAATTAAGAAAATCTATTGAACAGGAAACACGATTTGGTGTCGGGAGCACATTTACCCCCCGTAGATACCATCCTGTTATGGATTTAAATTGGAATATTTCACCTGTTACAAAAGAGAACAAGGATAAAGCATGGGACCAATTAGGAACAAGTGGTAGTGGAAACCATTTTGTAGAATTTGGGATTCTGGAGATTTTTACAGATGAATTGCCTGTACCACAAGGTTTTTATCTTGCTTTATTGACACACAGTGGAAGTAGAGGAACAGGTGCTCTGGTATGTGAATATTATAGTAAGATAGCTAGACAAAGGCTTCGAAATCTTCCTCATGAACTACAACATTTGGCATGGCTGTCTTTAGAAGGACATGACGGACAGGAATATTGGGAATCTATGCAATTAATGGGAAAATATGCCCAGGCAAATCATGAATGCATCCATACCCACATTAGCAAAAATTTAGGTGTCCCTATAATATGGACTATTGAAAATCACCATAATTTTGCATGGAAAGAAATACATGATGGGAAAGAGGTCATCGTACATCGGAAAGGGGCAACGCCAGCAGAAAGAGGTCAATTAGGTATAATTCCAGGTTCAATGGCAAGTCCTGCGTTTATAGTTAAAGGTCTGGGCAATGAAGAATCTTTGTGTTCAGCAGCACACGGAGCAGGTAGACTCATGAGCAGAACTCAAGCGAAGAAAACTCTATCATGGAAAAAAGTAGAGTATTTACTTAAAGAACAAAAGGTGCATGTTATCACAGCAGGTATAGATGAGATACCACTCGTTTATAAAGATATACACAAAGTTATGAAAGAGCAAGAAGACCTCGTTATACCTTTAGCAGTGTTTCATCCCCGAATCGTAAAAATGGCACCTGCAGGAGAAAAACCTGAAGATTAATCTATATTTTATATTTTGAAGTATTCGTTAGTCATTGATACAATTTATCAAATACATATTTCTTGCAGGATATAAAAAGGTGATAGATATGGTGAGAGAATCTACAGAGATAAAAGCAGGGACAATTCTATTTAATGAAGAAATAATGAGAGATTTAATCCGTCTCTTAGCACAGCAAATAATTAATGAAAACAATGTACAGGAATTGGCTTTCATCGGTATATTGCGTAGAGGATATCCTTTAGCGAAACGCATATCTGAAGAAATCTTCAAGATTTGTAAAATATTACCACCCGTAGGTGCCATTTCTACAACACTTTTTCGAGATGATTTGAGAATTGGCAGGGGGGTCGTCCAATCACACGGCACCACACACTTCTCATTTGATATTAATCAAAGAACAATTATTCTTGTAGATGATGTCCTTGCAGCAGGTAGAACTATAAGGGCGGCAATGGATGAAATTATGTATTACGGTAGACCTAAACAAATACTGTTAGCGTGTTTGATTGACCGTGGAGGCAGGGAAATTCCCATTCAACCTTCCTATTGTGCTTGGAAACCAACTCTTGAATCAATTCCTCAAAATTTATGGATTTCTGTTTCACTCAAAGAAATTGACGGGAAGGATATAGTGATTATAGAAGAACAAAAAAGTACTGTTGAAACTGATTTGAAGGAACCATCTCAAAAAGAACAAGTATTTAGTGCGGACCACCCAGCTTTAAAGATATGGAAACACAAAGATTTATTGGGATTACAGTTTTTGTCAAAGGATGAGATTGTGTCCATATTAAACATGGTTCCTCCCTTCCTCGAGGTAATGGCTCGCAGCACAGGAATAAAGAAAGTCCCCTTATTACAAGGAAGGGTTGTAGTTCATTGGTTTCATGAGCCCAGTACAAGAACTTTTGCATCTTTTGACCTTGCGGCAAAACGGTTAAGTGCAGACACTCTTTCAATATCTACTGTAAGTTCAAGTGAGAAAAAAGGAGAAACTCTGCACGATACTTTATATAATATTGAAGCGATGAAAACAGATATTCTCGTTGTAAGACATCGTTGTTCAGGGGTTCCGAAACTTCTAGCAGATAGTCATCCCTCCCATGTAATCAATGCGGGAGATGGCCAACATGAACATCCCACCCAGGGACTTTTAGATGTCTTTACAATGATGCAATTTTATAGAAAATACAAAAGAGATAATAATATTGGTCTGGAAGGGGCAAAAGTTTCGATAATAGGAGACATAGCCCATAGTCGGGTAGCAAGAAGTAATATCTGGGCATTACTAAAATTAGGGGCTCAAATCACACTTTGTGGACCCCAAACATTAATACCAAAATCTTTTGAAAAATTGGGAGTAAAAATTACAACACACCTAAAAGAGGCTCTTTTAGATGCAGATATTATTTATGCTCTGAGAATTCAGTTAGAAAGACAAACAAAAGGGCTTTTCCCAAGTATTCGGGAATATGTTCGATTGTATCGTATAGACCGAGAAACCATTCGTTACGCACCGGAACATGCAATTGTTATGCATCCGGGACCTATTAATCGAGATATAGAGTTAGCCACAGAAATTGCAGACAGTCCACGAAGCCTGATTCTCCAACAGGTTAGTCATGGTGTTGCTGTTCGTATGGCTGTCATGCATTTATTAGTTAACAGCCAATATAAACACAATGGAGTGTAATTATGATAATAGTTATAAAAAATGGCTGGCTAATTGAGCCATCATCCAATTTCTCAGGGAAATCTGATATAGGAATTGAGAATGGTATGGTATCGGCGATTGGAACCGATTTGAAAGGAGATGTATATATTGATGCTGAAGGGATGATTGTTTCTCCGGGATTTGTTGATATTCATGTTCATTTTCGTGAACCCGGTTTTGAGTCGAAAGAAACTATAGCGTCAGGAGCAAGGGCGTCTGCTCACGGAGGAGTTACATCCGTGGTTACTATGCCCAATACAATGCCTCCTATTGATAATGCAGGGATGGTTGAATTGGTCGTTAGAAGAGCCCAAGATTTAGATGGAATTCATATTTATCCCGCTGCATGTGCCACCAAAGGCAGAGAGGGAAAAGAACTAACAGAAATGGCCGATTTACTCCAATCTGGTGCCGTTGCTGTGACAGATGATGGAAATGATATAGAGTCGTCATCCGTGTTACGCCATGTTCTTGAGTACGCGGGAATGGTCGGTCTCCCCTATCTAGCACATTGTGAAGATTTCGCATTGAGCGAAGGGGGAGCCATGAATGAAGGGGTTATATCTACCCTTTTAGGTATACCGGGAATTCCAAAAGAGGCAGAAGAAACGCGAATTGAAAGAAATATACGACTGGCAAAATTGGCTAATGCCCCTATTCATATTCAACATGTAACTACAAAACGAGGCGTCGAGATTATTCGTAATGCAAAAAAAGAAGGGATACCAGTTACAGCAGAGACTTGTCCCCATTATTGGATGCTTAAAGACAGTCAAATTGAAAATTACAATTCAAATATGAAAATGAACCCTCCTTTACGCGAAGAAGAAGACATTCAAGCAATTATTGAGGGTCTAAAAGACGGTACTATTGATTGTATTGCCACAGACCATGCTCCTCATACAAGAACAGAGAAAAATGTGCCTTTTCAGGAAGCCCCTTTCGGAATTATTGGATTAGAAACATTATTAGGATGCGTAATTGAAGGGCTGGTTAAGCCCGGTTATCTTAGCATTGAAAAAGCGTTACAACTCTTAACTAAAAACCCTGCAAATATCATCAAGATAAATGCAGGGACTCTGGAAGTTGGGACTTCCGCAGATATTACAATTTTTAATCCAGATGAAGAATGGATCGTTACAGAAGATTATTTTTATTCTAAGAGTGCGAATTCACCTTTTATCTGGACAAAACTATGCGGTAAAGTTAAGTATACTCTATGTTGTGGAAAGGTACTGTACTTAGATAAAGATGTATTGTTACCCGAAGGATTGTCCGTATCTCCAACATTTCTATGTGATGCCTTCCTGCTTTAATATTCCCACAAACACTGAGAAAACGAAAGAGCCTATTGTTTAAAATAAATAATAGGCTCTTTTAAATAGTTTCCACTTCGTTCTATGATTTTTGCTTTCTATCATAAGGGGGTTCTAAATTCCAGCCATTGAGATAGGGGCGGTATGCCCATGCGTTTGCTTTTTTCGTCACTTCATCATCTCCGATAAATCGTTCATTAGCAGGGTCCCATAGTAACCTCCCGCCTGCGACATAGGCACAGGTTCCCATGTGGCAAACACGAGTTGTATTGTGAAGGATTTCAACAGTAACGATTGGGTCTTTATTTTCACGAATAGCATCTACAAAATTCTGCCAATGAGGCTCATTCAATTGAGAAGGACCTGTTTTCTTAGGTTCACAACCATCATTGTTTGGTACAGGAATAACTTCATAACCACCTCGGTCTACACGAAGAGTCCCTAATGTTCCATGGAATAAGATTCCATGGTCGGAATAACCCTTGGGAAGATACATATTATAAACTCTATTGGTGAAGGTCAGGATATAATCATCAAATTCCCAAACGGCTTCAAGCGTATCCGGTGTTGTTCTGTTATCTGTCAGGACATATTTCCCTCCAACTGCTGTTACCGATTTGGGTTGTTTTTCTTCACCCATGCCCCATAGAGCTATATCGATAAGATGTGCTCCCCAATCGGTAATTTTTCCTCCTGAGTAATCCAGAAACCAGCGGAAATGGTAAATCCAGCGGTTGGTATTAAAGGGTTTGTGTTCTACCCATCCTTGATGGAAATCCCAATCCAATCCTTCTTTTTCCCATTTTGCTTGATCACTATCTCCCTGCCCAATACCTTCTATAGGTTTATCCTCATGGTTAAAAGTCTCCACATGGGCAACTTTACCGATATAACCACTTTTAACTAATTCAACCGCTTCTTGAAAATGCTGGCCACTTCTTTGCATGGTTCCACCCTGGAAAATTACCTTATTGCGCCGCACAGCTTCCACCATTTTGCGACCTTCTTCAATTGTGGTCGAAAGAGGTTTTTCACAGTAGATATGCTTTTTCGCATCTGCAGCATATAATACACAGAGGCAATGCCAATGGTCCGGGGTTGCTATCACAACAGCATCTACATCTTTGTTATCTATAATCTCACGAAAATCATGGTGTGTGGTAAAATCGGAGTATTTTTGTTTAACCATTTGCGCTCCGCGTTCGAGATTCTTACGATACAAATCACATAATGCAATCGGCTGAATATCATCTCTTTTTAAAACAAAACCGAGATTGGAGCGTCCCATTCCTCCAGTACCAATATGTCCCGTTCTAATTTTTTCATTGGCACCTAATATTTTAGATGGGAGAATAGCTTTGTAAATCTGGGCCTGAGATACACGAGTTAACGCAGAACCAACTGCAATTCCCGCAGTAATTTTTGCCGTCTTTTCAATAAAACTTCGACGGCTAACTTCTTTGCTTTGTTTTTCTTCCATAGTTAAAAACTCCTTATCAAATGTTTTTTTATATTTTAATTGGAATTCAGGATATTTATAATTTTTATCGCAAATTTATTTCTTATCATATATTTTATGTTATATCATGCAAGGTTATTAGTATAATATATAAGGAAAATATATGTCGAAAAAGGAATGTGTCATGAAATATTATCTTAAAAACGCAATTATGATTACAGGATTATTTTTCTTTTTAATCACCTTTACATTTTCGTGCAGTAAAAAACCCAATACTATTCCCACAGAATCCGGGAATACTCATTACATTGAGGGAGAGACAAATGTTATAAATGAAGGTGAAAATGAAGGTATATTTGAGGGGGAAGTAAAATTCACAAGTGCTGGTATTTCAAATACCCGGAATGGGGAATATGGTCCCATTCCAACAACAGATGTGGAAGGAGGAAATGAGGAAGGAGAATCTGATAATAAGCGGGAATTGGTAGAGCCGGATGTGTATCGGAGGGTTAATAGTATTTTGTTTGTGTTAAATCAATATAGGGGACTATCATTAGTAGATTTAGATGAAAAAAAAGTGGTCTCCAATGTTCCAATCTATGGCTATCCGCGCGATTTGTACATCGTTGGTAATAGGGCGTATGTTTTAATTGGCTATACGATTAAACATACAATAGAAAACGGGGTTGTAAAGAAAACAACAGGTTCACAATTATATATAGTTGATATAGAAGATATTACTATTCCCAGGGTAGTATCCTCTCTTGCATTACCTGGTGATTTTATTGATAGCCGTATGCTTGGAGATGTTTTGTATGCTGTAACATCAGATTATCAGTATTATTATGTTGAGGAAGAGAGTGAAGTAGAAGAGGGGACAGTTACACTCTCAGAAGGTTCATGGTCGACTACATCAGGTACTAAATGCTGGATAACCAGCGTCGATATTCGTCAAGAGGAAAATCCTGAAATTACGGATCAAATAAATTTTCCGGGTTATGGAACTGTAATACAGGCATCTACTTCTGCAATATATGTTTGTGCACCGAACTGGAATAATGGCAGTACACAGGTAACGGATATTACTTATGTAGATATTACAAATGCATCGGGAAAGATAGAAGCCTATTATTTAGGAACTGTACCGGGCTCTGTTGCAGACCGATTTAAGTTGGATGAATGGAATGGAGTATTACGGATTGTCTCTAACACCTGGTGGCCAGAAAGACATACCTATTTAACAAATTTCGATATCGCAAATCCATCTCAGGGATTTCAACAGATTTCTCAAATTACAATTCCCGACGCACAAGGAGAAACACTTTATGCAACACGGTTCGCAGGAGATTTGGCGTATTTAGTTACTTATTTGACCATAGACCCTTTATTTGTAATAGATTTAACTGATGCTACAAAACCGGAAGTAAAAGGACAACTCAAAGTTCCGGGCTGGTCTGTTCATATAGAACCCATTGGGAATAATCAACTAATAGCACTGGGTGTTGACGACACAGATAATCAACGCCGTGTAAAGGTAAGTTGGTTTGATGTATCGGACCCAAGTAATCCATTGGAAAAATCTGTTGTTTCTTTAGGTGAAGGTTGGACATGGTCATCTGCTTTTAGTGATGTAAAATCATTTGCAGTTTTGGGAGATCTTGTTATCGTCCCCTTTAGCGGTTGGAATGGAAACGAATATAAAGAGCAACTCCAGTTTATTTCCCTACAAATGGATGCACAGACACTTGTATCTCTTGGTTCTGTAGACATGAAGGGGCAGGTTTCTAGGACGATAAAGTACAGTGATTTCTTTTATGCTATTACTTCGGAGTATATCCATGAAATTGAATGTGATGGAATAAACCCTCCTACACTTACAACAAATACCATTCTTCTTGCTGAAAACATGCTGGATGTCCTTGAAATAGGGACTGATGGTAAAATTGCAGAGATAATCAATCACACAGAACAAAAAAATCTTGAGATAAGGTTATGCCAAGGAGATGCTGTCCTTAATTCTATAATAGTTAAGACCAATGGTTGGTTAATGGAAACGATTAAAGGTATCAATAATAATTTGATTTTAGTTATTAATGAATGGGCAGATGCTCCTACTTATGAGTCTTATTACAGGGTTGTCAATATATACATGGATAAGGATTCTAATTTATCAATTCTTAATGATTTTAAGATTTCATTGACTCCCTATACTTCATATTGGGGTTGGTGTAGATGGTGTGACTATTCTATACCAGAGGCTGCTGTCGATAGAGTAAATTCATCAGGAGTAGTTTCGTCGGATTCAAAGAAAATGATGGCCCCGTATTATTGGTGGTGGTCTCCTTCTCTAGAGAACAATCCGATAATGGTCTGCGATAACTATCTCGTATTAAGAGGTTGGGGAAGTTCTTATAACTACTCTATTGGTAATCAGGTTACTCCTCCAAATCAAGGTTTTGCAATAATAAATATCAGAAATCTTGACGATATTAGAACAGTAGGACTGGGGTATAACAATATTGTTTCCCTTTCAGAAGCAAGTGGAAAATTATTCTTAACAATTCAAAAGAATATTGATTCTGCAAATAGTTATTACCCTCTTGTCGCTTATTACTTAGGGGAAATAAATTTAGATGCATTAACAGAACCTAAATTTGTTAATGTCCCAGGCATATTGCAAACTTCAAACGAACAGGGAAATATCCTTTTCTTAAAAGATTGGCAATACAATGTAACAAATGATATTTATAATTACGAACAATGGATACGCAGTATCCAATGGGAAGAAGATAAGCCAGTTGTCATAATTGATTCTCTAAAGCTGGCATACGAATCGTCAAATATGAAGATATATTGGCCTTATCTTTTTATATTAAATGGATATAGTAATACAGTTCTTGAAAAGAGAGATATTGTGGACGGGAAGTTTATGAATCCATCAAAAGTAGAAATTGGAGAGGTTTGGGGGACTATTCTAGGAATTGCTAAGAATCAATTATATCTTTCTATTGACGGAGTGTCCGTATTGCTTGTAAACATAGGTTTCAATGAGACCCCTTCACTGAGAAATATCTTTTCGACACCATATCTCCAAAAATTTAGAGTAGGTAATCTTGGTGTTTATATAATTCTTGGTTACTCGGGATATATTTTCTTAACCTTGTAATTTTATCGTTATGGCATTCGCATTATGGTCAAAAAGAATAGAGTGTCCCAATTGCTCCTATATAGGGCAAGCGGAAGTAAAAGGGACAGAATGTAGTTCATGGCTACTTCTTTTGGGATTATTGATAGTATCTTTCACATTCACCCCATTATTTATTATAGTTTTCTTTATGTTTATTTGGCTGTTATTAAAACCTGCCAAACAAATATGCCCCCGTTGTAAATATCCTTATCCTATACAAAAGTAATGACATATTCAATCAAGCAGTCATTGATTCTAATTGTGAAGTTTTCTCCTTCCTCTTATTTTTATATTCATCCATCAATTTAGTAAATCTTCTAAAAAGATACCTGCTATCATGAGGACCGGGTGAGGCTTCAGGATGGTATTGGACACTGAAAACAGGGAGTTGTTTGTGAGCCAATCCTGAACAGGTCATATCATTTAGATGGACATGTGATATTTCAACTGTATTTAAGTCCAATGAGTTCGGGTCAACAGCAAAACCATGATTTTGAGAGGTAATTTCGACTTTTCTTGTCTCCATGTGCATTACTGGTTGATTGGCTCCACGATGTCCAAATTTAAGTTTAAATGTTTTTCCACCCAGAGCATGACCAATTATTTGGTGCCCTAAACAAATTCCTAAAATTGGGATATTTTTTTCAATTATTTTTTGCACAATAGGATATATATAAGTCAATGCAGAAGGATCACCGGGACCGTTTGACAAAACAACCCCATCGGGATTGTATGCTAAAATCTGCTCAGCGGGTGTTGTAGAGGGGACAATAGTTACAGCACAATGATGTTCTTTCAACAATCGTAATATATTATATTTAACTCCAAAATCCATGACTACAACACGATATTTTGTTTTCTCAGGAATTTCCCACTCATACGGTTGCGTTATCGTGGCTTCTTTAACATAATCGCTTCCAGCCATGTCCGGAGCATTTTTTGCCTTTTTGATAAGAGATTCGGGATTTAAATCCGTTGTACTAATAATCGCCTTTTTATTGCCCTTTGTTCTTAAAATTCTTGTGATTTTTCTTGTATCTACCTGGTCGATTGCTACTACATTATATTTCCTAAAAAACTCGGGTAAGGACATTGTGGCCCGCCAGGAACTAGGTGCAAAACAGCACTCACGCATAACAAAACCACGGGCAAATACTGTTCTTGATTCAACATCTTCTGGATTGCATCCATAATTTCCGATATGGGTATATGTCATTGTAATAATTTGACCTGCGTAAGAAGGATCCGTAAGAATTTCTTGATAACCTGTCATACTTGTATTAAAAACAAGTTCTCCAACCGCCTCACCTTCTGCCCCCACAGATCTTCCAAAAAATACAGTTCCATCCTCAATAGCTAAAAGAGCTTGTTTTATCTCTTGCATACTTTCGTCCTTCGTATGAATTTAAGTTATAATTCTTCTTATAATATTAACCGCATATTATATAAGATAAACATTTTTAAATTCGAATTTATTTTTTTACAACTATTTTTTATAAAGGAATTATTTTTTTCTTGAGTGTGTTATTATAGATTGTGAACAATAAAATAAATTGGAGTAAATAAAACGATCTATGAGTCAAACAGAACAAAAATTTAAAAAGCAAGATTTGACTTTAGAATTACTTGGATTTCCAAAAACAATCTTTAAAAAAATTAGAGAATGTTCAAAAATAGCCGAATCAGCTCCGAAAGATATATCCTATCTTTGGTTAAAAGTATCAGAAAAAAATATAAAATCTAATGAAAAAAAACAGGGAGAAAAACTAAATATTGATGTTTGGCTAAATGTCATTGATGAAGCCGTTTCTGCAGGTGCTAATTGGTTGGTATTGACAATTCATATTCCATTAGATCAGATGGAAGAGGTTATTGAGATGTGTCGATGGGCTCAGAATACTTATACTATGAGAGTTGGGTTTTTTCTATGCAGAGAGGATATTTCTGAAAATGAAATAAGAGTTATCAGCGGTTTGAAGAAAGATTTAACCCAGATATTTGTTAAGAAAAAGGCATTGGAACATTTCAAAAAGTTAAAGGAAATGGGATTATTCTTAGGTATTGCAGACCCACAAGAATATGGAAATAAACCCAATTGTGAAGGGGCGTCAAAACTACTTTATGTTGACAATGAAGGTTCTATATATACTTGCGGTCTCGTTTCCGGGATGAAAAATTATAAGTTAGGAACCATTTATGAAAAGAAATTTCAAGAGATTATAAAAGATCCATCACTTCCTCATTCTGTAGAAGAAAAAATTCATAAAGTAAATGAAGGTTGTGATGGTTGTCCCTCCTTACTAATGAAATATCTTAAAAAATAATAGTATTCCCTATCCTAATGCTTTCATTACTTCTCTCAAGTCCAATCCGAGATATTGAATGCTTTTTTCTCTTATCCGTAATGCTTCCCGAATAACCTCATCATGATTGGATTGTTCTGCTGGCAAACCTGCTATTGAAGATATAAAAAGGATATGTGCCAAATCTTTAGATTTTCCCGGAGCCTTATAAGGTTCTAAATAATGGCATAGAGCATGAACAACAATTTCCGGAAATTTCCATCGACTTGCCAGTAATGAAGCGGTAACAGCATGATTAATTGTAAAGTATTCAGATTCTTTTTTTAATCGTATTTCTGGAAGAGAATCTTTCATAACTTTTTTATATTCTTCCTGCCCAACCATATATAAAACAATAGCCCCTATTTGATGTATCAAAGCAGTAGTATAAGCAAGAGAGGGACTTACCTTTTTTGAATTCTGAGCTAATTTTTCCGCAAGTTTTGCAGATAGTTTTGACCTTCCACTTATGGGGAGTACTGGGTATTCCGATATCGGTTGTTGGCTATCTTTTATATGATTCATCATCACCTGAATCCCCATTGGACCTAAAAGAGTTAATGCGGTCCATATACTCCCTGTCTTTCTTTCTTCCGATATAATAGAAGTGTTTGCCCAACGGAGTAAAGCCGTTGCCAAAGAAGGTTCATCCGCAAAAATAGAACTTAAATCTTCTATATTTGGAAAACTATCATCTAAAACCATGCTCAAAGCAAGTTCCGCAGTAGGGGGAATTGGAAGGTATTCTAACTCATCAATTAGCAGTTCAACATTTTTCTTTTCTTTTTCAAAGGTTTCTTCAGGAAATTGAACAACCGAGGGAGGATGTTGTCCTTCTACATGGGGTTTTGTCCTTATTATTCTACTCTCTGTCAACGGGGTAGTTGAAACAGAAGGAGTATGAATAAAACCTGCTTCTCCCTTGCCCCCTTTAAAATACTTATTTATTGTTTCTTCAACTTCTGTTATTCGAACGAGTGTTGGTTTTACCCTCAGTTGAGTAAATTGCTCAACAAGAAAAACGGTCTCTTTATCAATAGGACATGCCATTGCCAGAGTCAAGTTTCTTCCTAACCGGTCAACAGGAAAAACAAATCTCTCCTCACATAGTTTTTTAGGAACTAATTCGACTATTTCTTTATCGATATATAAACGATTAATATCAATTTTTGGGAAACCTGAACTCCTTGATAGGACTTCAAATAACATTTCAGCGGGTAATTTTCCATTTTGATAGAGTAGTTTTAATAAATACCCTCCTTGTTTCTTCTGAATTTCCAAAGACTCTTCCAAATCTTGACTTGTTACTAAACCAGATGTTACAAGCCATTGAGATAACAAGCCTGTAAAACTCCCAAAGGAAACGGTTCCTGTCGAAGAGTCCGTAGCGTTTACTTGTCCCGAAGCAGAAGAGTCCTGATGAGAAGCCGTATAGCGAACAATATTTCCACAACGAACACATTTAAAAGCCTTACCCTCCGCAGAGGTCGGCACCTTCATCTTTTGTCCACATTTGGTACAACTAATGATTTCGTATGCTTGCTCACTCACAAACACATTCCCAGTGATTTAATTGATGACATAAGTATATCGACACTTTATATTTTACCATAAAATATAAAAATTATCTATTTATCATATCTAAATACTGTATATCTTTTTATTTACTTTTCTTTTTAAATATGATAAACTATTAGTATAAAAAAAACAAATTTATAGTATTCTGTTGACAAAATATTTTTTTAATAATAATTGTGATTTTTATATAAATAAAAGGAACTGTAGATGTTGCTTGATGAGTTAAACTATACTTATAATAAAACACATGAGTTACTTTTGCGCCGTGATTTTATTGGAGCAAATAAGAGTTTTTATACCCTTCCTTCTGATTTTGAAAGTTTTATAAACTATTTGTTTCTAAAAGCTGACTTACTATTAGTCGTAGAAGACTGGAATCAATTATCAAAAATTGTCCCATTAATTGAGCAACAAATTAATGGCTTAGAGGAAAGAGTTTCCTGGTTTACTATTCATTTCAATGAAGACGAAAAAGAATATCTACGAGAATTATTATCAAATTATCACTATCGCCTGAATCAAATAAAAGAAGAGATTGAAAAACAAACACATAAAACTGAAGAAATATCAATTGAAAAAGCAAGTTATGAAGCACAAATCAAAGAACTAAAAAGTCAACTTGTTCACATGAGAGAGAAAAAGGAGGAAGAGGAAGCAATCCGAAAGGCCCTCTCGGCTGAACTGGAGAAATTAAAAGAACAGGAAAAACGGAAAAATGAGGAATTGTTAAGAGCACAAGAGGAATTAAGGCACTTAAAAAATTCATTAGATGAAAAAGAACAGGAAGTCCAAACAGCTGCATTAGAACGGGCCCAGCGAGAAAAAACTATAGCACTAATGGAAGCAGAATTAAACTCGCTTCAGAAAAAAGCCGAACAGACAGCACAATCTCAAGAAAGTTTAATTAGAGAATTGAGCCAGCTCAAAGAATTGAGTAAATCAAAAGAAGAGGCCTTACAACATGCACAAAATCAACTACAAGAACTACAACTCACATTAAAATCTCGTGAAACAGAAATCTCCGTATTAGAAAATGAAAAGAAAGAACGCGAAAAGCAAGTTAAGTACTTAGAACAAGAATTGGGAAAACTTCATGAACAAGCTCGTGATGCTGAAAAATCTCAGGAAGACTTACAAAAACAAATAGAAGACCTCAGAAAAGTTGAGGAACAAAAAACGAGGGAACTGGATGAAACACGAGATGCATTACAACAATTGAAACAACAACTTTATGAAAAAGAACAACTTATTCAGTCTTTAGAACAACAATCAGCGGAAAGCAAAAAAGAAGTTGAACGACTCCGCGAAGAGATTAGACTTACTCAATCTCAAGCAAAACAAGCATTAGAGGCAGAACAACAATTACAAAAGGAAATAGAGCAACTTCGTAAAGCTACTCAATCTAAAGAAGAGGCCCTTGACAATACTCGCGGGGAATTGGAAAAAGTTCAGCAAATGCTTTCCGAACGAGAGGCTTTACTTCAAAATGCAGAAAAACGGAGTATGATGACCGTTGAGAATCTTAAGCAAATACAAAAAGAATATGAACAATTAAAAAATCAGGCTGAACAATATATTAAAACTGAACAAAAAGTAGTTCAAGAGTTAGAACTATTACGAGCGGGAGAAAAAGAAAAAACAAATGCCCTTGCAGAAGCCCAAAACAAAGTAAAAGAATTACAAGATAAATTAAAAGCAAGAGAATTAGCCGTTCAAGAATCCCAAAAAGCTCAAGAACAATATATTCTACAAATCCAAAGATTACAAGAGGAATTGAATTCTGTTCGAGAAAAGGCTCACGAGGCAACACACTCTGAAAATAAAATAGAAGAAGAATTAACTGTTTTCCGCAAAAAACTCACATCAAAAGAACAAGAGTTCATTGAACTTCAAAGTAAGTTAGACCAGTTATCCGCTTCCTTAAATGAAAAAGAAACTGCTATCCGAGAAGAAATCAAAAAACGGACAGAAAAAGAAGAATTATTGGCTAAATTACAAGAAGAGTTGGTGTCATTACATCAACGGACTCATTCGGCACAAACACATCAGGAAATACTCGAACAAGAAATTCAATCATTAAAACAGCGCGAAACAGAAAAAAATTCAGAATTAGAAAAAGCCCGGGAACAACTACAATCCTTACAATTTACATTATCACAAAGAGAGAAGGAAATCGCAAAAATTAATGAGGAAAAAATCAGAAAAGAAAAACAGTTGGAGGACCTTATGAGCGAAATGGAGGCTTTAAGATCTCAGACCTCCATGTTATTAAGTTCTCGTCAACAACTCAGACAGGAATTGGAACAATTAAAGCAGAAACAAATATATTCTACACATGAAGTTGAAAAAGAACCACCTTCTGTGAAGACCCTGACTCCAACCGGCAGTCCTTTTGAAGAAATTCCTGAAGCCATATTGGCTTCTGCCAGTGTTAGTATCGAAAAAGTTAACAATAAATTCAGAATGCTCGTAATTACCATCGGAATTATTGTGGTGTTATGTGCAGGAATAGGTATCGGGTACTTTTTTTCGGGCGGAACAAAAAAACCTCAAAATGGAATAAGCCAAAATATTGAGCAAAAAGATCTTGTAGATAAAACAGAATCAGCCCCACCCCAATCAACACAAACAGAAATCCCTGTTACTCCAACTGTTGAAGAGAAAAAAGAAGAAACATCCCTACCTCCTCCACCTCAAGTAACAGAACCAGAAAAGAAAACCTTTATCCTTTCCTTCCCTGAAAACATCTCCGTAGGTTCTCTATTCTATCAGGATAATCAAATATCTGATACTAATAAATGGACAACACTACGGGAGGCCAAAGGTAAAGTAGAAGTTGATTTGGAATGGAAAATTCAGTTAAGAACAAACATGGAATTAATATCACAAATCATGAATTTAGAATCAAGCATTCTAGGTAAGATATCCGTGTTAACTATAGACACACTTCCTCAAGACGATAATATTCTCAAATGGTTATCGCAAATGAAATTTGGAACAATTTATATTGATAACGATATTTCAGAAGGTATTCTTAATACTATTAAGTCAAATTATCCAGACTTAAATATTGTATGTAAAAATATACTTCCTGATATTCCAGATGATAAACCACTTCCTGAGAGGACCATCATATTCCCTGAAAATAAATCTTTAGGAAAAATTCTAACTCGTGCGTGGGGAGAAACACTACAAGCAGAATGGAAAGCTTTCACAGATGCAAAAGGGACAGTTAATGTTCCTAAAAATACAGAAATAAAACTACAAATGGAAATCAACAGTGCAAAAGAGATATCCTGGCTTGCCAATTTACAACCAAATGATATTCAGGCTTTAGGAATGGTCGGCTATGGGGTTAATGATGAAAGAATTGGGTATATCAGCCATCTAACAGGACTAAAAAGTCTGCATTTAGTTCAAACAAGTATATCTGATGCGGGAATTTTAAAATTAAAAAACCTACGAAACTTAAGAGAGGTTAAACTATACACATCCAATATTACTGACAAAGGGTTTGAAGTATTTGAATCATTTCCCTTGTTAGAAGAATTATGGATACAACAAGCAAAAATTACCAATGCAAGTGTTGGTAAAATTAGAAATATGAAAAATCTCAAGCGTCTACATTTAGCAAATACGGGTATATCACCGGAGGGCTTACTTCAAATACAGTCTGCTCAACCTCAATGTGTAATAACCCCTCGACCAACAAATTAGTTATATTATTCGTTGCTTTTAGTATTACCATCTTCTTTTTCAATCCAATTTTGAGTGGTAAATACACGGTCCAAAATCCCATTTATAAATTTAGGGGTATCTTCGGAACCGAACATCTTCGCCAGCTCAATCGCTTCATAAATACTTGTCCGCGATGGAGACAGGCCCGACATCCCCCCCTCATAGACAGCAATTCTTAATATAACTTTTTCTATCAATCCTATTCTATCCCACTTCCATTTTGTTAGTGACTTTTTAATAATTTCATCAATTTCTTCTTGGGTTTCTATTATCCCCCAAATTAATTTTTCAGCATAGGTTCTTACGGATTTCCGGAAAGGATTATAGTTCCAAAAATCTTTCAACTCCTCTTTTCCTTCTAAAGGATGAAACTCCAAACCAAACAAAAACTGTAATGTGGCAATCCGTGCTTTTCTCCTCTGCTCAACTTTTAGCATGTATTTAACTGCTCCATAATCGAAACCATTTCCAATGCCGTTAAAGCAGAATGGGCCCCTTTATTTCCTGCTTTGGTTCCTGCACGTTCGATAGCCTGTTCAATACTATCTGTGGTTAATACTCCAAAAATAACAGGGACACCTGTATTTAGGGATACCTGTCCTATTCCCTTTGTAGTTTCTGCCGCTACATATTCAAAATGAGGTGTTCCTCCGCGAATAACACAACCTAAAGCAATAACAGCATCATATTTCTTAGATTCTGCCATTTTCTGGGCAACTAATGGTATTTCAAATGAACCAGGAACCCAAACTACTGTGATCATTTCGTCGGAAACTCCATGCCTTTTCAAAACATCTAAAGCCCCGTCTAATAACTTTTGAACGATAAACTCATTAAAGCGTGATGCAATAATACCAAATTTTTTGTTTTGAGGAATTAAATTTCCTTGAACTATCTTAGGCATGTCTAATCTCCTTCTTTTTCAAAGATATTGTTTGTATCATTATCCTCTTCAATTATATTCTGATTTTCAATATTTTCTTTAAGAATTTGTCTAGCCTGATTATAGTCTGTTTCACGAACTATAACTAGTGCATCAGCACTAACAGGCCAAACTGAATGAGGAATATTTGTTTCAACAAAAGATTCTATTTCATTTTCTTCAAGCAGGCGTACTATTAGTTCTGCTTCTATATCTGAAATACAACGGGCTAAAATTTTAAGATTATCCGATTTATTATCTTCCATTGTTTTATAACTCATAAAAGTACATATATTTTACAACAAATGTCCCAGTTTTTCCTTTTTTGTTTTTAAGTATATGAGATTATGATCATTTGGAGGGATAACAAGAGGAACTCGGTCAACTACTTTTAAGCCATAACCTTCTAAACCCGCTCTCTTAATAGGATTATTGGTGATAAGACGCATTTCTTTCACACCTAAATCTACTAAAATTTGGGCCCCTAAACCGTATTCTCGGGGGTCTGGGTCGAAACCTAAATGCTTATTTGCTTCAACAGTATCTAAACCCTGGTCTTGTAATGCGTATGCTTTTATCTTGTTCGCTAAACCAATTCCTCGTCCCTCCTGACGCATATAGACAAGAACACCGCAACCCTCTTTTTCAATCATTTTCATTGCTTCTTGTAATTGTCCTCTGCAGTCACAACGAAGTGAACCTAAAACATCTCCCGTAAAGCATTCAGAATGAACCCGAACTAAAACGGGGTTTTCTGAAGCAACATCACCTTTTACTAATGCAATATGCTGGTAAGTATCTATCATACACTCATAGATAATAATCCGAAAATCTCCAAAAAGGGTGGGAAGTTTGGCTTCAGATATTCTATGGACTAATTTTTCATGAGAACGGCGATAACGAATAATTTGCTCTATTGAGCAGATTTTTAAGCCGTGTTCCTGAGCAAACTGTTCTAAGTCCGGAAGACGAGCCATTGTCCCATCATCTTTCATTATTTCACAAATTACCGACACTGGGGTCATGTTTGCCATCTTTAAGAGGTCAATAGATCCTTCTGTTTGCCCTGCACGAACTAAAACTCCTCCCTCCCGTGCGCAAAGGGGGAAAAGATGTCCGGGACGAACTAAATCCTTTGCCTGGGTTTCAGGTTTTGCAACCAACCGAATTCCATATGCCCGGTCATAGGCACTTATACCCGTTGTAATTCCATGCGCTGAATCAAAAGAAAGATGAAATGCCGTAGAAAAAGGTGAGGTATTATGATTCGTCATCGGCGGTAAGTCCAACTCTTCAAGGCGTTCTTTTAACATAGGGACACAAATCAACCCTCGGCCATATTTTGCCATAAAATTGATAGATTCAGGTGTTACCTTTTCTCCCGCCATGACGAGATCTCCTTCATTCTCACGGTCCTCGTCATCAATGAGTATTATCATTTTCCCATCTTGCAAATCTTTAATAATTTCATCTAAAGGTGATAGCATTTCAAAAATCCTTATTATTTTATTCTAAAAAGCCATGTTCTTTTAAAAAATTCTCTGACAAAGCTGGTCTTTGATAGTGGAGACCTAATAATCTTTCAATATATTTTCCGATAATATCTGTTTCTAAGTTGACTTTATTACCTATATTTAGAAATTGTAAATTAGTATTACTTCTTGTTGAAGGGATTATGGCAACACTAAAGATGTTATCTATAATCTCTATTACTGTTAGACTAATACCATCAATAGCTATTGAGCCTTTGGGAACAATATACTTACATATCTCATAAGGTACTTTAAAATACCATAGGGAAAATTTTCCCTGTTCTACAATGCGCTCAATAATGCCAATTCCATCAACATGTCCTAAAACAATATGACCTCCGAATCTTCCATTAACAGGCATAGCCCTTTCCAAATTTACTTTTTGGTGTACACAAAGCCCGGAAAGGGTTGTTTTTGTTTTTGTTTCAGGTGAAATTTGAGCAGAAAATGAAAAATTTGCTTTCTCTGTTACTGTAAGACATACTCCATTTACAGCGATACTTGAACCCAAAACCATATCCGACATTATCGTGCTTGATTGAATTGTAATTTTATCATTTTTAACTTCAATAACTGTTCCTATTTCTTCAATAATACCCGTAAACATTGATTTCCTTTTACTTAATTACATAGGATTCAATTAATATATCTTGGCCTAAATGCATAACAGAAGAAATTTTTAAATGCAATGATTCATTTACACCCTGGGCAATTGGTAACCCCATTAAAGGACTAACTGCATTCTCACCTCCAAAAATTTTTGGACATACAAAACAATATATTTTATCCACAATCCCCTGTTGAAAAGATGAAGAAAATACATTTCCTCCACCTTCTATTAAAACAGACGCAATTTCTAACTTTCCTAATTCCTGCATTAACTCTATTAGAGAAACATATCCATTTTCAGATGGGTTTAATTCTATTACTTTATCGACAAACGAATATTTACGGCGATAAGTCGTTGCAATCCATGTCGGAGCAATAGATCTATCCCTAAAAACATTTAAGTCTCTAGATAATTCTTTTTCTGAATCGAGTATAATTCTTATGGGATTTTTATATTCTCCCTCTATATGCCGGACTGTTAATAGCGGATTGTCTTTAAAGACTGTTTTTCCACCTACCAATATTGCATCAACTTCACTTCTAATTTTATGAACAACTCTCAATGAATCCGAAGTACTAATATATTTTGAATCACCTGTAACTGTGGCTATTTTCCCATCCATTGTCATAGCCCATTTGGCTATCACAAACGGTATCTTTTTCGTAATATATTTTATAAATACTTCATTTTGTCTGCAGGCTTCTTCTTTTAATATACCCACATCTACATTGATACCTGAAGATTCAAGTGCTTTTATTCCTTTTCCCGAAACAAGAGGATTGGGATCCTCCATAGCAATAACGACTCTTTTAGGACGGACTTCTATGACTTTTGAAACACAAGGAGGAGTCTTTCCAAAATGTGTACAGGGCTCAAGAGAAATATAAATGGTCGAATCCTGAACATCTTCTATTGCACTATCTAATGCTATGATTTCTGCATGAGGAGCCCCTGCTTTTTGATGATAACCTTCACCGATAATTTTATTGTTCTTTACAATAACACATCCCACCATTGGGTTAGGGGATGTTTTCCCTTTGCCTTTTTCTGCGAGTTCAAGAGCCCTTCGCATGTAATATATGTCTTGATTCGTTTTTAATTCCATACTTTCTATTGGCTTATATAATATAAAAGTTATTAAATAAAATGCCCTGATAGGATTAACCTATCAGGGCACTTGGAAAAAGCCGCAAATGGCCGCTGCAAAGAATTCCCATTGCGACTTAGAGATATTCACTTTTGAACTAACGCTTCTTCCATCCGGACTATAACCGTCGGCTTCGGAGTTTCACCGAATCGACATTTCTGCTCGCGGGCTGTTACCGCCGGTCGGGAATTTCACCCTGCCCTGAAGGTTAGTATTTATCTATTGAAATTATTTTAACACAAACTACATAAAAAGGTCAAGTACAATTTTGTAACAGTTTAATTTTAAAATATACATAAATAACCAAATAATAATATATAACAATATAATAAAATAAATATTAATTTATAAAATTGTAAATAATTTTATTAATACAAATACAATTTAATGAAGCTCATAAAAACATCGTAATCAATCAAAAATTTGATTTTTTGTTTATAATTCTTTATAATTTTCTTGGCCTGAATTGCCGGGATGGCGAAATTGGCAGACGCATCGGACTCAAAATCCGACGAGGCTTAACCCCTCGTGAGGGTTCGACTCCCTCTCCCGGCACTCTTTTTATAAAAAATATAAAGAACTACTCTACTTCTTTGATTACACTCTGCCAATTTTGTTTTTTACTAAGTAATCCTTCAATAATCAAATCTGTGGCCTCCTCTTCATTCAGACCATGAGCCATTAAAGTTACCAACTGTTTGGCATCAACACTTCCTATAGCCGCTTCATGAGTAACATGTGCCGTAGGATTCTTAACTAAAACAATCGGAATCGCCTTTGCTTGTGCATTTCCAACAACAATTTCTTTACAGTCAACATGTCCACGAGAAAAAGGAGCATGAGCCACAAGGGTATTCTCTACTTCTGCTCTTGCGTGATGCTTTAGTGCAATATGGGAAACAATTACACCTTTTGAATACTCTCCAAGCAAATGGACGGTTTCATGTAAACGAATATCATCATTATCAGTTCCAGAAATTCGGGCTGTCATTTCCGTTTTGCTTTGTGCTTCAGCGTTTACCTCATATTGAAATTCAATATTACCTGCAGAGCCTTTGATTAATTCGAATTCTGTTGAAAATTCGGCTCCTTCCTGTACATGAACTTTTGCATTCGGAATCACACTTACTCCTCCATGGGGACCATGCACATGTCTTTCAAAATAAGCATAGTGAGCATTAGGTCCTATTTCAATATCTGCATCCATTATATGTTTTACTTGACGAGCATTAGGAAAAGTACAGTGGGCAAGAATCATGGCTTTGGACTCTTCCTGGGCATAGATGTGAAGTTTTACCTTTTGCAAACCTTCTTCGGGTAATATACCGAAACATATATGAATAGGTTTATCTATTCTTTTTCCTCTTTCGATTGAAATCTCTGCTTCAATCCCATCTTTTATCTCATCTGCATGAACATGTAATCCAGGAACAAGATGAAGTCCGACAACTTTGTTTTCATGAACTTGTATTCTGGCTACATCATCAGAAAAAATAGGGTCTACATTTACTCCTAATGATTTCAAAAGTTCTAAGACAACATCACTTTTACCCATTAAGTTTTCCTCTTGTTTTTTAAGTCACTGCTTCCGAAGATAAGACTACAAGTCTATCATGATTACATGGAATACATTTATTTTTGAAATAAGAAGCGATTCGATCCACATTCCCTTTGTCCAGGACTTTTCCACAGCACATAAGAAATGCATGGTCTGCCTGATTAAGAACAGATAAACTGTGTGTTATAACAACAATAGTAATGTTTTTCTGCTTCAAACTTTGTAAAAGAGAAAAGATTTTTTGCAAAGCATCTATATCAATTCCTGAATCGGGCTCATCTAATAATATCAATTTAGGTTCCATAGCAATAATAGATGCCAATTCTATGCGTTTTCTCTCTCCACCACTTAAGGTTTTATCAATTGCTCTATTTAAGTATTTATTGGATTCAAGTCCTACTATTTCTAAAACTTCTTCCGCCTGTTTACGACATTTATCTTTTGCTCCTGCTAAAATAAATTTTTCGACAGAAAGTCCTTCATATCTTGCGGGTTCTTGCCATGCTAAGGTAAGACCGCGTTGAGCCCTTTCAAAAACAGGCAAATTGGTAATATTCTTATTCAAAAAACAAATTTTTCCTTGTTCGGGTTTGTAGCCTGGTAAACCCATAATTGCAGAGACTAAGGTAGATTTTCCTGCCCCGTTCGGGCCTATAATGGCATGAATATGTCCTGCCCATATATCCATCTTTACACCCCTTAAAATTTTTTTACCCTGCATCGTTAAATGTAAATCATCAACGGTTAGAATTGTGTTATCCATTTTATCCTTGCCTATAGTTATAGATTTAAATATTTCATAATCTTTATATTACTTTAATCTCGTTAATTAATACAAAAAAGATAATTTTTGAAACTTTTTTTCCCATATTGTAATTATAGATTCAAGGATAAAAAACAAAATTTGTTTTTTTTTATTAATTTGTCCTATAATATCTTAACCTACCTTGAAAGTATCAACAAGCAGGAATTACTAACAAAAAGTCAGTAATACAAATATAAGCATAAACAACTTAATTTTTTACAAGAGGAGGTCCTCAAAATGATTAAAAAGAATTTGTATTTCACAGTTTTAACAATCATCCTGTTGTCCTTCGTAATCTCAGGAACAGCTTGTAAACATAAAAAAACTGCTCCAATCGACACAGGTATTGATACAACCTCAACAGAAAAACCAAGTGGAGAAGGACAACCAGAATTAGACCTTGAAAAATTATTATTCACTCCCGGAAGTAAGTATGGATTAGAAACGGTATATTTTGATTATGATAGTTCCTCCCTTCGTCCCGATGCAATAGCAACTTTACAGAAAAATGCTGAAAAAATCAAACAAGTTCCGGGTGTCATTATTCAGTTAGCGGGTCATTGTGATGAACGCGGAACACAAGAATATAACCTTGCATTAGGAGAAAGAAGGGCTCTCGCAGTTCGTGACTATCTCATTAAGTTAGGTATTCCGGGTGAACGTCTGGTAACAATCAGTTACGGTGAAGAATTTCCTGCAAACCCTGGACATGATGAGTCAGCATGGGCAAAAAATCGCCGTGTAGAGTTTAATCGTGCTCAGTAAAAATATTATAATTTGATAAATAAAGTTACTCAGGAGATTAGATTATGAATTCATGGCGGTGTATATCGTTTAGCCTTGCAGGTATATTTATTTTTCTATCTGTTTCATGTGGAACTACAGGTGGTAAACAAATGGAAACTGTTATATATGATATGCACCGCCGTGTTACAAAATTAGACAAAGGTTTTGATGGAGTAAACAATACTTTTGCGGATCTTTCTGTTAAACTTCAAGAGAATGAGCAAATAATGAAATCTTTGCAATCTACAATTGAAGAAAATCAAGTAAAGATTTCACAACTTTCAAAAGATTTGAATGAATTAAAAACTACACTATATCGTCATTTGAATCTATCTGTAGGTGGAGTTCCAGTTCCTTCTTCTACTCTTGGTTCACCCAGAGAAGTAATGGGAAATGTTGAGATTTTGCCACCCAGTTCGGCTCAAGCACCATCCATACAGAGTCAACCACAAAAAACAGTTGCTCCAACATCATCTACACCACCCCAACCTGTCCCTGCTCCTCAACCGACCTCATCTACTGTTCCAGCAACATCTCAATCTCAGACTTTAGCAGAGCCTCCAAAAGAAGAAATAACAACAACAGCAGAACCTAAAGATGATTATATGGAAGCTCAAAGACTATTCGCTAATGAAAAATATGAGGAGGCTCTTGTTCGTTTTGATAGACACATAAAAAGTTTCCCTACACAGGAAACTACTCCAAACGCACAGTTCTGGAAAGCAAAATGCTTACTCAACTTGAACAAATACCAAGAGGCTGTTCAAGAATTCGAAGTATTAAAAAATAATTATCCAAATCACGGGAAAATACCTACGGCATTGCAGAATCAAGCAGTAGCCTATTCAAGATTAGGACAGAATGATAAGGCCGTACAGATATTAAAAGAACTCATAGAAAAATATCCATTATCTGCTGCAGCAGAACAAGCACGAGCAGATTTGGAAAAATTACAGAACATACCAAGAAGATAATCGTTAAACTATAAAGAGAAATGTATGCGCGCAGATAGTTGAAATGTATCTGCGCGTTTCTTGTATATAAAATTTAAGAAAGGGTTGGAAATGAAGTATTATTTAGGAATTGACGCCGGTGGAACAAAAACCTTTGCTCTTGTGGGAAACGAATCTGGAAAAATTCTCGGTTTTGGACGGGCAGGCGCAGGAAATTATGAAGCGTATGGAATAGAACCTGCTAAACAAGAAATCCAAAAAGCCGTTTTCTCTGCATTAGATGAAGCCGGACTAAAACTTTCCGATATTAACGGAATCGGGATGGGAATAGCGGGTGCGGATATTCCTGAAGATTATGTGATGTTAGAACAAGAAATATTTACTCCCCTGTTTGGGAATATCCCTCGCTGTTTTAGAAATGATTCTATGGCTGGCCTTCGAGGTGGAACAAAACATCCCTATGGAATAGTAATTGCTTGTGGAACAGGGTGTGTATGTGCGGGTAAGAATAAAGAAGGAAAAGAAGCGAGGGTTGGGGGTATCAGCGAAGATTTTGGGGACAAAGTCAGCGGTTCAAGCATTGGTCAGGAGGGCTTAAAAGCAGTTTGGAGATATCGAGACAAAATTATTGGCTATACAAAATTGGTAGATAAATTTTTAGAACGGTCTGGATGCAAAGATGTTGATGAATTGTTCTATAAAATGTACAAGCATAATCTTACATACCTCGACTTAGAACCTATGGCAAAATTGGTTTTTGATTCAGCATACGAAGGTGATGCTATAGCATGTGATATTTTAGAGTGGGGAGGTAGATATCTAGGTGAGATGGTCAATGCATGTGCCCGTTTATTAGATATGACAAGAGATTCCTTCGATGTTGTTATGGCAGGAAGTGTATTTAAAGGGATCAGTCCCGTATTAAAGGATGCTATGACCACCGTTATACATAGAGAATGCCCAAGGGCAACTCCTGTCATGCCTGTATATGAACCTGTTGTCGGTGCATTCCTATTAGGAATGGAATTGGATTTTCCTATAACGGAACAAATCTATAATCAATTGGATAATAACCTGCAAGTCTTTCAGCAGAAGCATAAAGTAATATTAAAAGTGTCTGGATGACAGAACATGCGTATATTAAAACTTCAGTATGTCATATTTGGAATCTTGTTTCTATTCTCTCTATTTGTTATTTTTATTGTACTTAGATCTAATAACCAAAATGTAGAGGATAGAGATATAGAAGGTCCCTATCATCCATCACTCCCCCCATTAGGTACTGAGCTCGATAATACCGCATCTATTGAATTAGAAACAGGTACGGTTTTGGACTTAGGGACTGTTCCCAATGATAAAGAAACAACCCGTAAATTGAAGGTATTTAATAAAGGGAAAACTATTTTAAGTTTAAAGGACATACGAACTACATGTGCATGCACTATTGGAACCATACCTATTGGACAAGCCAGTATTCCACCAAATGGAGAAGGGTATATTGTTATTAGTTTCTATCCAGGAAAGGTAGCAGGTTTTTTTTCTGAGAAAACATTAACAATTTTCTCAAACGATTTTAAAAACCCCATAACTGACCTTAAAGTTATAGCAAAGATTGATCCGGAGTTTATTTGTGAACCTGAATCGATTGATTTCGGAATATTCGAGAAAGGGTCTAATATAGAACGAAAAATACATATCACACAAAAATCAATGAAAAAACCTCTTGAAATAAATAAAGTTTATGAAATGAACCTCCCTAATGATATTGTAGAGAACGACTTAACTGTAGTATTAAAAAAGATTAAATCAGAGGAACCTGTCGAGTACATCCTCTCTATAAAAGCAGAGGAAAATATTTCTCCGGGTGAATTTACCCGAGAACTATTCTTAAGTACTAATATTGACCGTTTCCCAGAGGTGCCAATAAGAATTAAAGGAACCGTAACTGCTTTATATAAAATTAACCCCTCATTTCCAAAACCTTTTATAGTTCTTCCATCAATATCTACGGAGACATCCAATACTCGAAATATAGAGATTCTTCCTCAATCTGAAGAAAATACAGTTGAACTCATATCATACGAAATTATTCCAGACTATTTTACCGCTCATCTAATTTCCGATAAAAACATATCGGGTATTAAAATAAATATAGAACCCAAAATAACTGAAAAAGAGTTATTGGCTGTATTAAAACTAAAACTTCGGGTCAATGGCATAGAATATCAAGACCATGTTTTATTAAAAACAATATCTCTAACACATTAAGGGAATATGTGAATGCCTTTATTTGGTTGGGGAAACTCAGACAAGAAATCTCCAAAGGAAGAAATAAGACCTATACCCGGAAAACAAGTTTATTGTCGCATTTGTAATGCAGACCGTATGTTTTCACGGGCCTGGAGGAGGATTTCTCCAATGATAAAATGTCCATGCTGTGGTATGGAATTTACACAACCCCAAGAGATTTACAAACGATTTCAACCTATCTGTCCGAAATGTGAAGAACCTCTGGAACAACCTGGATTCGACTATGGGATATGTGATGGATGCGGGTCAAAATATGAAATTATAGAAGGATGCAAACCGGGTTTGCTCCCTAATTATAAACAACGGCAAGATATGAATAAACACGGTAAAGCATGGAGTCCTTACTGGTAGTATGAGTATCGAAAACAAAATTCTATTTAAAACAGAAAAAGAAAAGGAAATCTATCAAAAAACAGTAAGTTTTGGACAGGAACATGTATTTAGATTTTGGGAACAATTAAATGACAAGGAACAGGAACATCTTTTGAATCAATTAGAGAAAATTGACTTCATTTTAATGAAAAATTTAGCGGAAAAATGGATATTTTCAAATCCCGAGACAGAAGTCTTTTCTCAGATACAACCTGTTCCTGTTATATCCCTTCAAGAAGAAACCCATCCTACGGAACAGGAGGCATATGAATGCGGTGAGGAGATGTTAAGAAAAGGAAAGGTAGCATTATTTCTCGTTGCAGGTGGACAGGGTACTCGTTTAGGGTTTAATGGACCCAAAGGGACTTACCCAATAGGTCCTATAACAAAGAAATCATTATTTGAATATCATGCGGAAAAGATTATAAATCTTCAGAATAAATATGCTTGTGTGTTACCTTGGTACATCATGGTAAGCGAAGGAAATGAAAAAGCTACTGTATCCTTCTTCGAAAAACATAGATTTTTCGGATTAAATCCCAATAATGTCTATTTTGCTGTTCAACCAATGGTTCCCTGTCTTAACGAACAGGGAGAGTTTATGCTGGAATCGCCATCTTCCATCGCAATGAATCCGAATGGACATGGAGGGGCAATACAAACTATAGTAGAGAAAGGTATATTACACGATGCAAGAAGTCGGGGGATTGAGATACTCAGTTACTTTCAGGTAGATAACTGGGCGGTGAAAGTGGCAGACCCACGGTTTATTGGTTATCATACCCTGAATAAAGCAGAGATGTCCTCAAAAATCATTCGTAAAAATTCATTAAGAGAACCTGTAGGGGTTCATTGCCTATGCGACGGTATTTACCGGGTAATCGAGTATTCTGAATTGGACATATATCCACAACTTCTGGAAACAGATCCAAATGGAAACATGAAGTTTTTTGCAGGAAATCCTGCTATGCATATCATCTCATTAAACTTTGTGGAAACGGTTTATCACCAGTTTCATAACTTTCCATGGCATAGGGCATTTAAGAAAATACCTTATATTAACACACAGGGGAATTTAATAAAACCAGAACAACCAAATGGATTTAAATTCGAAACATTTATTTTTGATGCTCTCCGTTTTACAAATCACCCTCCCGTAGCAGTAGAAATTCAAAGAGAAGGGGAATATACACCAATAAAGCAGTTTGACGGGGACAATAGTGTCCTATCTGCACGAAAAAACATGACACAGTTTTGGGGAACATGGATAAAGAAAGCGGGTTATGATATTGTATCTCATTTAGTACAAAATGATGATTTTCTTATTGAAATTAGTCCTGTGTTTTCTCTAACAGAAAAGGAATTTCTTGAAAGGCAGAAATTTTATAAATGGGAGATTACAAATCATGGAATTGCTATTGAAAAAAACGGAACCGTAATTTCAAAAGATAAAAATATATCACAAGTTGAATATTAAATAATATATATCATATAATATTAGTCCACAAGGTGGAGACGTAGTTCAGTTGGTCAGAACGCTGCCCTGTCACGGCAGAGGTCGCGAGTTCAAGTCTCGTCGTCTCCGCCAGAGTTTTTTTTGTGAATATTGTTAAGTATATTTAACAAATGGATATACATCGGATTAAATATAAAAATATGAAGTCCTTAACACATTCCCGAGTTCATTATCTCTGGGCTATAAATGAACTAAATGAAAAAAAGGGATATGCACGCGCTATAGATATTGCATCTTTATTAGGAGTTTCTCGCAGTGCCGTATGCATCGCATTAGGGCATCTAAAATCAATGAAGTTAGTCATAGAAAAACTTCCCGAACATACCCTAAAACTTACTATATTAGGTAAAAAACAGTTAGATAATATTGATAACAATTTTATGATATTATCCCGGTTTTTTAAGGCTTTCTTAAATTTAGATGAGGAAATAGCAACAAAACAAGCCTGTATGATTGAACATCTTCTTTTAGAAGAAGTTGCAAAAAAAATAAATCAAATTATTGATAAACCGTTAGGGTCTTCTTCTGAAAAAATAAATAACTCTATTGTAAAACCCGGTAAAATGTATGATTGAGCCTTTAATAATAATTATCATTGTTTCAATTGCAGTCTCTTACATATTCAAGACATTTAAAAATATTTTTTTCAATGGGAGAAAAAACTGTGAATCATGTGACTATAGGAAATGCCCATATACCAATCTTTCTGAATGTCCTGCTAAAACTTCATATAAAATGAAGGAGTATTTACTTACAATACCTCAAAATGATTTACGAAAAATACAACGATAAAAAGGTGTTTTTATATGAGAAACCCTTGCAATACAGAACGTTTAAGTGATTTAGAAGAAGGAGTAAAAGCCCGTATTATTGCTATTAAAGGGGGTCCCCCCACATATAGACAACGATTATTAGACCTTGGACTAACACCCGGAACTATTATTAAAGTGAATAGAGAAGCTCCACTTGGAGACCCTATTGAATTGGAACTTAAAGGTTACTTTCTCGCCTTACGGAGAAAAGATGCATGGCATATTCTCGTCGAGCCTCTTCGCAACAACTCCGAGTAGTCATTGTTGGAAATCCCAACTGCGGTAAGAGTTCTATCTTCAATGAAATTACAGGCGGATTGCAAGAAGTAAGCAATTACCCGGGAGTAACTGTTGAAAAAAAGGTTGGTTACTTCCAATATGAGGGCCAAACAATACGCATAGAAGACTTGCCCGGATTATATTCTTTTACTACCTACACCGATGAAGAAATAATAGCCTTTAAAGAAGTACTGAAACCCGATGTAGGACTCATCGTAAATGTTGTTGATTCTTTGAATCTGGAACGCAACCTCTACCTTACAATTCAGATAATGGAACTAGGCAAACCTTTTATTATTGCTTTAAATATGACTGATATTGCCCAGAAAAGAGGATTTATTATTGACCATGAAAAACTATCCCGAATATTAAATGTCCCCATAGTTAAGACTGTTGGAAATAAAGGAATAGGAATAGAAGAATTAAAAAGTCTCATTTTCAAACAGATAAAAGGGGAAAAGGCATGGCTTCCCAAACATGTAACCTATGGGCACGAAGTTGATACAGTAGTTGAAGAGTTTTCCGAATTTTTGAGAATCAAACTACCTGATGTTGAAAAGGAAAAAGCACGGTGGTATACCATTAAATTGTTAGAGCGAGATTCTAAATTACTTGAAAAAATAAAGAATCAAATTTCAGAACCTTCTGAATTTGAAAAAAAAGTGGAAAATACCATTAAAGAAATGGAACAGCATGAAAATGAAGATTCTACAGTTATCATTGCTCAGAGGAGATATGGATTTGTTTCTGGTGCTATTCGTGAATGTGTAAGTTATACAGGGGAGGCCAAACAAAATATTACCGACCAAATTGATAATATCATTTGTAATCGTGTCGTGGGTCCTATAATCCTTTTAGGTATAATAAGTTTGTTATTTTATATTGTATTCAAAACCACACAAGAATGGAAGTGGATACCTTTTCCTGATGAATGGCTAAGCCCTGTAGAACTTTTTGAAAAATTTTTTGAGATTATTGCTTTATCATTTTCATTTCTTGAAAAAGACTATCCTTCTATTCATTCGCTTCTTTCTGATGGTATTATTGGTGGAGTAGGTGCTGTTTTGAGTTTTATCCCTTTAATTTTTGCTCTTTTTTTTCTTATATCGGCACTGGAAGATACAGGATATGTGGCTCGTATTGCTTTTATATTGGACCGTCTGATGCGTATCTTCGGGTTACAGGGCAGGGCTATACTGGCATTGCTTATCTCTGGAGGGATTGGGGCCGGTGGTTGCGCAGTTCCAGGAATATTAGCCACACGAACATTACAAGAACGAAAAGATAAAATTATTACCATGTTGGTAATTCCCTTTATGAGTTGTGGAGCAAAACTCCCCGTTTATGCATTACTCATCGGTGCTTTCTTTCAACATCATCGAACTCTGGTAATGTTGACCTTATGGGCTTTATCATGGTTCATTGCTCTTATTAGTGCTTCCATACTAAATCGATTGGTTATCCGCGGGGAACCCACTCCATTCGTTCTGGAATTACACCCTTATCATGTACCCGTCTTGAGGAGTGTACTACGCCATACATGGGGAAGAACATGGATGTATATACGAAAAGCAGGCACTCTAATTCTTGCAGTAAACATTATAATGTGGGCACTTATCTATATCCCACTGCCCCTTTATCAAACAAATCAAAGCAACAATGAACAACATAATATAGAGTACAGTATTGCAGGAATTCTTGGAAAAATGATAGAACCTGTTACAAAACACATCGGTTTTGACTGGAAATTAAATATAGCACTGATTGGCGGAATAGCCGCAAAAGAAGTAATTGTCGGAACATTAGGGACTGTTTATCACATGGAAATATCTGAGAGTAATGAACAGGATTCTCTATCAGCGAATTTATCTCAACATAAGGAATGGTATCCACTCCGAGCATTCACCCTTATGATATTCGTAATGTTATACGCCCCCTGTGTTGCAACTTTAGTAACGATAGGGAGGGAAACAGGAACTATCCGAATACCTGTATTCTCTTTATTTTTCTCAACAACAATAGCCTTCCTTGTCTCATTAATTGTTTTTCATATCGGTCATTTATTATCATTGGGAACATAGTACTCTTTTTTTTATTACTGGATAAAACACAATAAAATCTGTGTAAAAATGAACCAACAACCAACAAATACTATTGGCACAGTACCCTTATTTAAATTTACTATCTTAACGGGGTGTTGTCTATTACTATTATGCAGTTTTACCTTATTTTATGGCACATGGCAAAGAGATTTTATTGGTAAAGATGAAGATGTTTTTAGCAATATACCCCAACATATAGGGGAAAATATTGATTTTTGCAAAGTTCAGCCACATACTCCTTTTACCGCTCTTTCCTTTATTTTTTTTCAAAAATTTTTCCCCAATATATTTTTACACTATCTTATTAATTGGATAATACATACATTAAATACCTTGCTTCTCTTTAATCTTTTAGCACGCATAAACAAGAATCTAATATCGTCAATTGTATCGTTTCTTTTATCATGCTTATTTCTCATTCATCCCTCAAATATTTATTCGTCATCCTTCCTTATAAACCGAGGGGGACTGCTCGCCTCTCTATTTACCCTGCTAATATTAACAATTCTTTATACAAAACATGATGCTTTATCATCTCATTTATCCTATTTATTTTTTGCTATTGTTCTAATCTTTTTATCTACATTCAGCCATTTTATTGCAGTCGTATCTATTGTTCCTTTTTTTTATTTTTCTTATCGTTGCAAATTGCAAAACGATTCTTCTAAGCATCTTATTATTTATGGATGTGCAATATTCAGTGTTCTGTTTTTCATATTTATATTTCTTGTTTTATATCAAAACAATCTGAATAGAGACTTATATCAAATATATCCTCCGTTCAAATTCTTTAATGTTATTAGTGGTTTTTTCATACTGACATTGTTCCCTACAAATTTCTTCCCATTACAACACTTTGAAATTAATTCTTTATTAAATATACCCATAGTATTAACAGTACTTTTATTTTTACTGATATTGGGCTTTTACTTCTTTATAAATTCTAAATTTTTGCCTTTTCTTTCATGTGTATTAGCAGGTTCCAGTCTTGTTGTTTACCCCCTATTCCAGAAACTTGATATAAGCATGTGTAATTGCAGTTATTTTTTAATATTAAACATCATCCTTTTTTGTTATTTTCTATTCCAAAGCATCAATGATAAAAACAAAATTATTGGTCGGCTAATTACTCTTTTTTTTATAATTATTCTGGGCTCCCTTTCCATATTCAGTTTTCAACTAACCCATGAACTACGCGACCCTGAAAGGTTATGGTTAGCCTGTGCAGGAAATTATCCATCAAATACAGAGGCGTGGAAATATTTAGCACGAACCTTAACAAAAAAAATGCGGCAAGAGCCAACTTCAAAAAATATTTATCTTGAAAAGGCAGAACAAGCATGGAATACCCTGCTGGAACTACAACCTGAGAATACAGAAGCATTAAGAGAAAAATCTCTGTTATGTTTAGCAAATGGACGCTATGATGAATCTAAAAAATATATAGAAAAATCTATTGGGCTAAACCCCTTTGATACAAAAAGTATACGAACCCAAATAAAAATAATTGAGAGTAAAATAGAGGCAGGAGACACATCAGAATATACTTTATTACAACTGTATAACTCTTATATGAGTTTATATTGTATAGAAAAGAAATTAACCAAAGATGAAAAATTAAAATTTTTAAGAATTGCCCGGAAATTATCTAACTATGAACAAGCATGGGAAATATTAAGGCATGATTTAGATACTTTAGATAACATAATAGAAAAAGATGACTTTAAAAAAAGATATGATGACATCCAAAAATCGCTAAATACTATTTCTGCTACCCCAAAAAGTACTGGAGAAATATTTAAAGCACCTTACCTAACAATCGCAGATTACTACGAGAATAAAGGGCTACTTTCCTTATCGACAGCGTGGTTATCTTTTGGTTTGCAAAATGAACAAGATAATAAGGATTTACTAATAAAACTCGGAATAATATATGGAAAAATGGAGAAACCCGGTGATTTTACAGAAAAATGGGGAGGTTCTTTCAACAATGATGACAAACTCTGGGAGAAATTGGTTCAGGAATGTATAAATATTAATAATTTTACTTCCGCATATAAATATATGGAGAATACTTCCTATTCAAAAAGTAAAAAATATATAGTATTATCTACTATGGCAATTGAAAAAGGTTATCACGAACAGGCAAAATTATGGATTGAAAAGGCAAAAGAAAACACACCTACATCAGATGAGATACAAAAAATAAACGAAATCATAAATAAGATACCGAAGTAAAACAAAAGGAGTATATTATGAGTTATATTGCAGAACGGATGAATTATATCGATGCGAGTGGGATTCGTAAAGTATTTGCTTTGGCGGCAAAAATGAAAAATCCGATTAACCTTAGCATTGGACAACCAGATTATGATGTAGATGAAGCATGCAAAGAGGTTGCCATTAATTCAATAAGAAATGGTTTTAACTCATACACCCAGACATGGGGAATAGAAGAACTTCGTGAAGCTGTCCAGGAATATTATAAAAACAAATTTGGTGTTCAAATATCGAATGTAATGATAACTTGTGGGGTATCGGGAGGGTTATTTCTTGCGTTATTGGCAACAGTTAATCCTGGAGATGAAATAGTTTTCGCAGACCCTTATTTTGTCATGTATAAACATCTTGTCAATTTATTGGGAGGAAAGCCCATCTCTATAGATACATACCCTGATTTTCACCTAACCGCTGAAAAGATAGAATCTGCTATCACAGAGAAAACAAAAATATTAATTCTGAATAGTCCATCTAATCCTACGGGAACTACAATTCCCAAAGATGATTTGGTAAAGATCGCAGAATTAGCAAAAAAATATAAACTGCTCATAATAAGTGATGAAATTTATGAGTCGTTATTATACGACGAAGAACCCGTTTCTATCGCAGGTGTATATGATCAGGTAATATTACTTAATGGTTTTTCTAAAAATGCAGGGATGACAGGCTGGCGTATCGGATATGCAGGAGGTCCGGAAGATATTATTCAACAAATGAATACTCTGCAACAATATACCTTTGTTTGTGCTCCCTCATTTGCTCAAAAAGCAGCCGTTCAGGCATTAAAATCAGATATGACCGAGAAGATTATTGCGTATCGGAAGAAAAGAGACTTGATTTATGAAGGGCTGAAAGATACCTTTGAAGTAATAAAACCAAAGGGAGCCTTTTATATATTTCCAAAGGCTCCGGGTGGAGATGGTGATGAATTTGTCAAAAAGGCAATAGAAAATAATATCTTAATTATCCCTGGAAGTGTTTTTTCCGACAAAAAAACACACTTCCGAATTTCGTTTGCCGCTTCGGATGAAACCATCAAACGAGGTATTGAGGAACTTAATAAATTAGCCAAACAGTTTTTATAAAATTATCTATTTTTTAGATTATTAATCAATGCAGAAGTTGTCTTCTCCCTGTCCCGGACACCAATAATATGAAAGTGAGTTAAAAAGTTGGATGGCCCGTAAAATTTCTTCCAACGAAATCTGCCAATCTCCAGGATTATAATCTGATGCATGATATGAACAGGAGTGATTTCCCCTGTTTCCTGGGACATATCCATCCTCCGTAATTAATCCCACTGGGGCACAACTATATTCGCCATAGTTATAAAACTGGATAACCCTTAATAGTTCTGTTAGTTCAACTTTAAAGTCACCATCTATATCCAAAGAGTGAGGCTGTTGTATTATCTGTCCTTCTCCTTCCCCCTCTTCAATAATTCCTTCACCCTCTGTTACGCCTTCTCCTTCCAATATCCCCTCTGAGATTCCTTCTCCCTCTTGAATCTCAGGTTGAACATTTATTGTTATGGGTCCATAGGATTTTACCACATAATTATTGGGGTCATTTTCACAATAGTAACAAATATAAGTTCCCGAATCTTCTAATGTTAATGATTCAATGTTTAATGTCCTTGTCGAACTGCCTTTTATTCGTTCATTATCAGTCAAAAGTACCCCATTCTTGTACCATTCATAAGTAGTTAAATATACATGTAATAATTGTGGAATATATAGTCGGATTTTCGTTCCTTCTTTGGGATTTGTGTTTAATTGAAGAGGTTTTATATTTGGATTCAGCGCCGCATCTACAAATGCTTTTTTACCATCACATTCAAAATAGAGATACTCCTGAGCATTGGTAAAACCGTCTTTGTCTGCATCCGCAAACTCGGACGGGGATAGAATCCCATTACCGTTAATATCTTTGGCCCCTAAATAATTGGTTAATAATTGATAGTTTTTGGCTTCTATCTGTGTAAAGGTCAGACCGGGTAAGAATTGGGAAACACTTTCAGATAACAAAGCCACAGAGGCAGCAGAAATTGTTCCAACTGTATTCATCTCACCAAAAGTTAAATATGCACAGAAAAGGGAATCTAAACCTGCAAAAACTCTCAATACCATATTGTCGTGTTCCGGCGTTATTGGCCCTCCTAAATCATTACGGATACGGGCAAGATTTTGAGTCCATGCATTTGTAACTAAACTATGAGAAATTCCCCCAACAGCACTAAAATTGATATTTATATCTTTAAGACAACGTTCTAAAAGGGCAAATTCATAACTATCAAGCATCCCATTCCCTTTAATATATAAAGATTCTGGGTCAACATCCTCATCATTTATTAATTGCTGGACTAAAGGGAAAAGGTTACCATTAATATCCAATTTGTCTTCATCAAAAGAGACTGCAAAGTTAATAAAGGGTAGATAAGGTTTTGTTAAAACAGAGAGATATTTTTGAACCTGTTCAAAATTATCTTCTTCGGGTTTTGCTAAATCTACGAAGGCAAAAGGACCATAATAAGTAAATTTACCATTATCTGTCCATGTTGGCGTGTTAGGTCCACCCAGAGGAGTCCCTTCTGAATCCTCAATACTATCATCATCTAAGACATGGATATGAACGACTTCGGTTAATGCACCTTTCTTTGGATTTAAGTTTGGGTTCAAATCAACGGTAACTGTATATGTTCTACTAAAACCCGAATCTGGAATAATTGAAATAACCTGTGCCTGACTAACATCTATTTTTTCCCCCATTTCAATCTCTGCCGTTGCTATTTCAAAATCTGTTGGATCTACACCCGTGACCTCTTTTGAGAAAATAACTTCAAATTGATATGTCTCTCCTTTTTCATTAGCCACGGGATGAATTCCAAAGACTTTTGGATAGTCAAGCCAATATTTTATAACACGGTCAACCATTCTCCGTGCCATAAAGTAGTAACCTTCTTCTGTCAAATGCATGTTTCTATCTAACAAAGAATGAAGTGGATTGAAATAATCGGGAAACCCTGGAACATTTACCTCTACCCCATTTTCAGTCCACGGAAAAGTCCAAATATCATCTGGATCTGGAAGTCTTAATGGGGGATAATCATCTGAAGAAAAACCTGGTTTAACATAGCCTGCAGGATATACCAATTGTTCCGTTCCCCAGATTGGATCATTTCCAGAATTTACTTGGTACTGGAAGACTCCGTACATAAACTGCATTAAGCCATAATTGTTGATGAAATGGACACGGTCCCCTTTACGGTCTGCTAACCTTTGTTTGTAAATATCCAGAACTATTATTCCTAATTGTTGGGTCAACAAATCACACTCACTCCGTTTTGTATCACCCCCAAAATCATAAGATGTAAGCAAGACTCGAATATCAGGTCGTACAGATAAAATCAAGTCAATTAAATTATCCATATCATAATTCACTATTTTTTCTGCAAGAATTTCATTCATATTTTCTGGATGTCCCGGACATTGCATTCTTATCTCTTTATAAGGATTGTCAGGCAATACAAATTCGGTTCCATAAAGGGCATCATTGCCTCCCAATGAAATAACAACAATATCAATTGTAGGATAATCGGTAAGCATTTGCCGGATAGCATTCCGAATTTGTTCCGCTGCAGGAAACTGTTCCACATTGACAAACTGGAAAGTTTTCCCTCCACCCACAACCGATTCATTGGCAACTTCACAGTATTCTTCATACCCTAACTCCACAAGGGCTTTTTGAAAGGAGCGAAACCACCACATAAACATTCCCCAGCTGTCGCCCACTATAGCAATACGGGGTACTGGATTGGGTAATTCAGATAAAGACTTTAATTTCGTATTCTCAGAAAAAATGTTCGTTATTGTTATTAAACAAAGACAAATTAATAAGATTCCTAATTTCTTGATATTTTTTCTACATCCCTTCATTTAAAAACCTCCAAGAATTTTTTAATAATTTACTCAGCCTGCGACCATTCAAAAACTTGAATTACTCTAATATTCATAATATCTATATAATAATAACAAATTGAAAAGGAGAATGAAAAGTATGGATTTAAAATTTAAAGACAAAGTGGTAGTCATAACAGGTGCCTCGGAAGGAATTGGCCGGGCAATGGCTAAACTATTTTCAAAAGAAGGAGCAAAAGTTGTCATATCAGCCCGAAATGAGGAACGACTAAAAGATTTAGTAGAAGAAATCAAATATTACAATAATCAAGTATTTAGTATAAAAGCGGACATTTCCAAACAAAATGATTGCTTAAACCTGATAGAAAGTACTATATCTCATTTTGGGCAATTGGATATTTTGGTCAACAATGCAGGTAGAACAATGTGGTGTCGTTTTGATGAGGTTCAGGATTTAAAGATTGTAAATGAGATTATGGAAACTAATTTTTTGGGTTCACTATATTGTACTTATTTTGCTCTCCCCTATCTATATAAAACCAGAGGACATATTGTAGCCATTTCCAGTGTCGCAGGCTTGACAGGTGTCCCCTGTCGAACAATTTACTCTGCAAGTAAACATGCTATGGTAGGTTTTTTCGATTCTCTTCGGATTGAAATAGAACCAAAAGGGGTACATGTTACCATTGTTACACCTGATTTCGTAAAATCAGAAATCCATAAGAGGGCGTTAAAAGGAGACGGTTCCTCCCTAGGACAAACACCGATGGTAGAATCAAAAATTATGACTGCTGAGAAATGTGCCGAATTAATTCTAAAGGCTATTCTTAAAAAACAACGATTATTAATTACTTCTCGAAGGGGAAAAATAGGTATGTGGTTAAAATTGCTGTGCCCCTCTCTTTTAGATAAAATCGCAAGAAAAGCTATTGAACGAAAGTTTTAACTATTTGCTAACATTCAAAATCGTAAACAATAACCTTGTTCCAATAAGAACTAAATTCTAATAAAAAATTTTTATGAATCGAATGTTCTTGATAAACATTATGAGCCTCTATATCTTTGAAAACTACAATAATACCAAAAGTATAACTATTATCAATTACAGGTCGTTTTTCCGTATTTGCAGGCGTACCAACGAATAGTTGCTCTACTGTGGGAATCTTTGATAACCCTAATAAACCTTCATAAAATGCTTGCCTTTTGGCCTCACATATTTCATCCTTTAACCAGAAATAAACACTATGAATCAGCATTATTAGCTCCTCCTTCTAATGAAAATCTTAAATGATTGAAAAACCAGAAAACAACAAAACCAAAAGCCCCTGTAATATGCCATAATGAATGCCAGCTCAAAAATGTGGGATAAATATAATCATCACTGCCCGTAGCAAGTAATAAACCCAATAAAAAGATAGCAACCAAAACCTTCATAACTGATTTTTGTTTTTTTGTAAAACTCCTCGAATAATACGAGATAATAATAACAGACAATATTGCATTTAATATCAGTGCTATTTCTCCAAAAGTAAATCCACCTTTTTCACCTAAAGGAAGAAATATATTTTGAGGTGGCGAAATAACCTCATATCCCAGTTTAAGTATTACAAACAAATTGATTATACTCAAGATAAAAACAAATTGCCTTCTAAAAGGCTGTTTTAAGAAATCTCCTGCTAATGCTAACTCCAAAGCCCAAACCAGCAGAATATTACTCATAATATCGACAGATGTCCAAAATTGCTGTGTAGGGGACATATGATGAATAATAGTTGGAATGGCAGTAATTATAATAGTAATATAGAAAAACAACCATCGTAAAGGTTGTTTTCGATCATACCACCAAAAAAGGGTAACAATAACACCTGACCATAAAGTAGCAAAGGAAGTAACAACATTTGAGACATGAGCATCATGTAGGTACATACTAATTTTTCCTTATTTTCCTTGTTTCTTAATCGGACTTTATTAGAACATTTTTTCAGTTAGAAAAGTCAAATAAAAAAATAAAGGAATGAATTATGATAAGAAATCAATTCTTTCTTTCTCTTTTGTTTATTCTCATTACAGCCCTCTATGCTTATACACATGACATTGAAAGCAGGAAACAACAATACTTACTGTTTTGCGAATCGATAAACAATATACCTGTGGACAATACACTACTACAAGAAAAAACAACCAAAATAGAGGACCTAAAAAACAAAATATCTAAAATCACAGGAGAAACAGAATTTGAAAGTATATATAAAGAATTTGTAGAAGTTCGCGAATGGCTATTAAAAAATGCATTAGAAAAGCCTACACTTTCTTCCGAATCGTTATCCGAAACTGATGAATCATGGACTGTGGAAAATTCAAATACAAAGGTTCAATTAGTAAAAAAGAACCTACAATTAATAGTGGAATACCAAGGTCAAAAATGGGAATATTATCCATCTGACGAAGAAGACATAATTTTATCATCGGCAAACTTATCATTGATTTCTGCAAAGCAAGTAATCTATGAAGAAGTAATTACCGGATATGCAAAGGGGTTTACTCTTCATTTCAAAGATTTCCCATCGGTTTCAAACTTCGAGGTGCTTATAACATTTTACCTCTCTGATAATAACCTAACAATAGATATTTCAAGTTCAACCACCTCAAAACAGTTAAGGCAAATCCGTTTCCCAAAGCCTATAGTGTTGAACCCATCTTCTGATGAAAAAAGTGTTTTGTGTGTCATGCAGGGGATGTTGCTACCTGCCAACTGTTCAGAGAAATTTTATGGAAAAGACCTTACAAACTCACGAATGATGTATATGCCATGGTGGGGACATATAAAAGGGAATAATGGCTTATTAGCAATCCTGGCAACTTCTGATGATGCAGGGATTGATTATCAACATCCAGAGGGAGGTCCGACAAAAGTTCAACCGTTATGGTATTCCAGTCTCGGGGAGATAGGTTATCTTAGAAGTATCGAATTTTATTTTTTAAAAAATGCGACTCATGTTACATTAGCAAAGCATTATCGGAATTGGGTTAGGGATCGCAGAAATTTTGTATCTCTCAAAGAAAAAATAATACGGTCCCCCCTATTAGAAAAAATCATTGGTATACCTGTTATTCATGTGGGGGCCTTATACCATTTTGAAGAAAGTAGTTCTTTGTTCACAAAAAATCCTATTGAAAATAATCATCATCTTATACCCTACAGTAAGATTGCAGAACAATTACGAAAACTTAAAAACAAAGGAATAGAAACTGCTTATGTACACCTGGACGGATGGGGCTACATGGGATATGATAGTGGACACCCAGATATTGTCCCCCCAGGATATGAAGTAGGCGGTCTAGAAGGATTAAAAAAGTTATCTCAGACCTGTAAGGAATTGGAATATATTCTCGCATTACACGATCAATATAGAGACTTTTATCTAAATGCTGTTTCATTTAACTCCAAATTATGTGTGTTAAATCAGGATAATATTCGAGAGCAACACAGTACATGGTGTGGAGGACCCCAAGCACTTCTTAGTGCCCGTTTTGTTCCTTCTTATGTTCGTCGTAATTATAATTGGTTAATTAATAATGGACTTGAAATACAAGGCGTTTACCTCGATGTTTTTTCAGTAGTTCCTCTGGAAGAAAGTTATGAATCATTTTCTCCTGTTACCCGCTCTGAATGTGCACAATACCGTAAAGAGGCCTTTCAAGTATTAAAGTCTAAAGGATATATCATTAGTTCAGAAGAACCTACAGAATACCTTGCTTCGGTTATTGACCTGGTTCACCATGGACCTTATTGGTTACAGCCCTCACTAAATGGAGGAGAAAAAGTGGGTATCCCCATTCCGTTATTCAATTTAGTTTATCATGATTCGCTAATTATGCCATGGGGAATAACTGATGACGGAGGCTGGGGAATACCTAATGGAGACGCAGGATACCTACATTGTATTCTCAATGCGGGAATGCCTTATTTAAGTATTAATGCAGATGAAAAAGAAATCACTTTCGTTAAAGAACTATGCACTCTTGCAAAACATTGTCAATTTCTTGAATTAGTAAACCATGAATTCTTAGATGATACATACCGGAAACAAAAAGCAACCTACTCTGATGGCACTACTATAATTGTCGATTTTGATAAAAAAACTTACGAAATCAGATATCCTGACAAATAATTTAAGTATTAAAAATATTTATTGTATTAAATTTTGAAAAACCTGTTTGAAAGAACTTTTAATTTGCTTTAACCAAGAAGGGGTCTTTCTATAATTTTCTATCGCCTCAGAGCAGTTTCTGCAAATTTCCGGCAAGTGGCAACAGTCTTCCATATTCAATCCTTCACGAATCATCTGAAGACGATTAGAGTTCCATATATCGGTTATTGATTTTTCATTCAAGTCCCCTAAAATTACAGTTCTCAGCCAATCTACACAACACAAAATAACTTTGCCATTAAAAAGAATACACATATCACGAGTAGGACGGATACACCCCCTTCTTAACTGGAAGTTTGTTGTGTTAGAAAGTTCTAAAACATTACTAATATTCCCCCCTCGATTTTCAAGGGAAGATAAAACAAGTCGAATACCATATTTCTTCCAAAACCTTTTCATGGTTTCAATCTCACTTGCACTCCTCGATGTAACAATAGTAGAAACTCTTAAATCCATATTCGACTGTTTTTCTTTTAATAGCAGGGAAAAGTTTATGATATTCTCAATTACAGGGGTTGCAGGATATCCCATAAGTTCTTTGTTTGTTTCATCATCCAATGACTGGAGACTAATTTTCAAACGTTTTAATCCACTTGAAATCAGTCTTTCCCCCATTTCTTGCTTGAGATGTGTCCCATTACTCACCACAAGCGAAGTAACTTTGGGCATTTTCTGATGGATATATTCAATAAATTCAGGTAATCGTTCATCTAATAAAGGTTCATTTTGAAGATATGGCATTATCCGATGGGGATTAAGTGGAGCCAACTGGTCAATGATTGAACAAAACAATTCTTTCGGCATTCTTCCCGTAGGGAGATGAGCCTTGATAAATTGTTCATTAGGGCAAAATATACATCTCCCATTGCAACCTGTTTGTGTTTGAATCTGTATTCTCTGAGGAATAACCATTTTTTGTGTTTTACTTCTTTTGTTATACTTTTCTAGAAAGTATTTTACCTGAAAAAGTGAACATATTACGAACAAATATGCGTTGTTATATTATCATATTTATATACTGCTTTTTGTTATCCTCTTGTTGCGATAGTAAATCACCAGGGGAAGGAGAACACTCAAATCCTCCTATTATCCCTGAAGGGTCAATAGAAAACGAGGGGATGGAAAATCCTCAGTATGAGGGAGAAGAAAGAGGGGAAGCGGAAATTTATTCAACATTTTGGAATTATAAACAACCTTTCATGCTAACTTATAAGATTGTGGCAAAATATCCCCACGATAATACTGCATTTACACAAGGCTTAATATGGGATAATAATGTCCTCTATGAAAGTACAGGATTGTATGGACAGTCATCTATTCGAATTGTTGAGTTAGAAACAGGTATTCCTTTACTTGTTCGAGGTTTGCCTCAGGAATATAATGGACAAAATTTTAATAGGGTATTTGGTGAAGGAATAGCAATCATGGGGAATTCACTATATCAATTAACATGGAAAGAAGAGGTCTGTTTTATTTACTCACGAAACAATCTTGAATTGCAAAAAGTTTCATATTACACCGGAGAGGGTTGGGGACTTACATGCGACGGAAAAAATCTAATAATGTCGGATGGGTCGGCCTATCTCTCCTTCCGTGAACCTGAAACATTTAAGATTGTTAAAACAATTCTTGTTCAGGAAAATGGTACTCCTATCTCACACCTCAATGAACTTGAATTTATAGAAGGTTATATCTGTGCCAATGTATGGTATAAAGATTATATTCTGGTCATCCATCCCGGAACAGGGTTTGTTGTGGGAAAAATT
>CAKZKR010000007.1 GCA_937124615.1 uncultured bacterium | reverse complement strand
CCTTCTCCTTCTTCCTCTCCCTCTCCTTCTTCACCTTCTATAACACCTTCTCCCTCACAATTATCTTCTCCTTCTAATTCTCCATAATCGCCCTGCCACCTTAAAACAGGATACTCCAGACTACGGCGCATAAACCATATACCTACAAAATCCCAGTCAATATAACTTGTACTGCATTTCATTTCCTTAGTCGACAAACCAAAACCACCATCTGAATTCATTTGTTTCGAAATTTCCATATCCCAATAAGAGGTATTAATTTTCCCCTTCATGTTATATCCATTAAAACCACCTATGGAGTCTGTCGCAGTGGAAGTTCCTTCGACAACTCCCGCAGAATAACATTTCGAAATAGTACCTGAATTAATCCCTGAGAACCCACCCACATAAAGGTAGGCGGTAACATCTGTAATCGAATAGCTGTTCGTAATGGTCCCGGCATTATTTCCAACGAATCCCCCTGCAAATTGAGACCCTGCTGAATTTATCATTCCAAGTGAATAAGACTCTGAAATAGACCCATTACTTTGATGTCCAACCAAACCCCCTATATTAAAATTACCTGTAAGCTGAGCCGAAGAGCCACAAGCGAGAATCACTCCACCTGCATTTTGTCCAATCAATCCACCAATCGTATCATATCCATCAATCTCCCCGGTAAAACTGCACAATGAAATAGAGGCCCTACCACTTCTTCCAATTAAACCGCCAACAAATACGCCCCCCATTACTTTCCCATTTGTTACTTTGCAATTTTCAACAACTCCACTTTCAATTTTTCCAACAATACATCCGACCTTCCAGTCTCCTGTAATTTCACAATTATTCAATTCAAGTAAAGCAATTTCACCACCCGACAACAAACGTCCTATAAGTCCAACATCATCTAATTCCGGCCGATTAATATATAAACCTGTAATCTTGTGTCCACCACCGTTTATTTTTCCGGAAAAAGTGGAGATAGGCTTAAATCCTTTTCCAGAATCCCATTGCTTTGTATCGCTCGCATCAATATCTGAAGTGATTGTATAATTCCCAAACCAGGGATAATCTAAATCCTTGCCAATCTGTTGTAATTCTTCAATTGTAGAAATCGAAATACTTCCGGGTTCTGAAAATATTACAGGTCCTAATTCTTTCAGATACGGATAATTCCCGGCTTTTGCAAGACTCCAAATATCCACAAAATCCCAATTTACATAGGTCGATTCTCTCCCCATTTGTGTGGTTGTTTTTCCACTTCCACCCGAAGAGGTAATTAGGCCAGACTTATCCACATCCCAATAACTGGATATGACTGTCCCACTATTATTTGTCCCTATCAAGCCACCATAACGAATTACACCGGCAACTTTTCCTACCGCATATGTTTTTTCTACAGTTCCACCCTCATTCCTTCCAACAAGACCTCCGACCCATGTATCTCCTTTGATATAACCCATAGAAAAACTATTTTTTATATTTCCCCCATTTATACCAACAAGTCCGCCGACACTATTGGTCCCTTCGTTAATTCCTTTCGAATAACATTTTTCTACCTCCCCTAAATTTTTCCCGACAAGCCCTCCAACTTGTTCCTTTCCCATAATAATGTAATCTTCAACACCTAAATTCTTAATCAACCCCGATCTTCCAATAACACCAAATACACCTATGTTATTTACATCTGGACGGTTAATATATACTCCGGTAATCTTGTGTCCATTTCCATTAAATTTACCAGTAAAAGGCAGAATATCATTTCCAATGGGTTCATAACCTTTACCGCCATCCCATGTATTACTTCTACTCAAATCCAAATCTGTTTGTAGAATATAATCTCCACTTAAAGGGAAATAGACTTCTTTTCCAATCTTTAAAAACTTTTCCACGGTATCAATTACAATAGAGTCATACAATGTTTGTGCCTTCATAAACCGTTCTACTGTATTGATACCTATCAATTCTGCAAATGAAATAGAGGCTGTCATTAGAATTGTTAAAAAAAGGAGGAAAACATTTTTTCGGAAAAGAGTAAACTTAGTCATATATAATACCCTTTTTATAGTTAACACATCGTTATTTTATTTTCTATGATTATTTTACACTTATTATCTATCCTACATAAAAGAAATTTCAAAAAACTTTTGACAAGAAAGAGGAATATTGCCCTTTATCTTATTATAATGCAAAATAAAAATGTTGTAAAATGATAACACCATTTCAATTTCAGGAATGATATTAAACCACGATGAGCACGATTCTACAAAGACAAAAGAAATTGTTATCTATAAAAAATCTAACAATTCGTCTTCGAACTCGGCATGGAGACATTTTTCCTGTTCAGAATGTTACCTGTCAGATTGACGAACATGAACTCATCAGTATTGTAGGAGAATCGGGTTCGGGCAAAAGTGTTTTTGCTTTATCTCTTGCACGACTTCTCCCCGAAAAAAGGGTTCATATTAATGCTAATGAAATAAATTTCTTGAATTATAATTTGATGAACCTTCCGAAAAGGGACTGGCTAAAGATTCGAGGGGCCATGATAAGTTATGTTTTTCAGGATTCTCTGGTAGCACTCAATCCGCACCTTACTGTGGGCTATCAATTAACAGAACCTTTGAAAATCCACTATAAATACTCACCAGAAAAATTGAGACAAACTGCAATTGATTTTTTAAAAGCAGTTCAAATTCCAGACCCAGAACTACAGATGAAACGCTATCCTCATCAGCTATCAGGAGGTATGCGACAGCGTGTCGCAATAGCCATGGCTCTCATATCCAGACCAAAACTCCTAATTGCAGATGAACCAACTACAGCCCTCGATGCTACCTTACAGGCACAAATCTTAAATCTCTTCAAAAAATTACATCATGAAAAACCCTTCACAATGATAATCATCACCCATGATTTGAGCCTTGTTACCGGGCTCTGTCACCGTGTCTGGATTATGTATGCTGGAAAAATTTTGGAGACAGCCCCCGTCCCCCGACTGTTCCATCGCCCCTTACATCCATACACTTATGCTTTACTTTCATTGAGAAAAAATATGGGTTCTCGCAAAAGATTGCAGAGTTTGCCCGGGAATCCACCGGATTTGAAAATTCCTTTGGAACGCTGTCCTTTTGCAGAGCGTTGCCCTTATACTGTAAAAGAATGCTATGAAGAACCTATAAGCCCAAAAGAAATGGAACCGGACCACTTCACAACATGTAGACGCATTATAAATCGTGAAATTGAATTAAGCGTGTAAAATATCTACTTGTTTCTACTACTATCATCAATTTAATAGCGGTGGAAAAGAAAATTTGAGGCAAATACTTTGATGTATCTGCCTCAATTGTATTCAATCCCTATTATGAATAATTTTTAATTTGATGTTCCTATAGGTATTTCTTCTTGTGGTTTCGGTGCCTCTACAGGTTGCTCTGCTGGTGTTGATTCTGCACCTGTTTGGGGTGTTGTTCCTTCCTGTGCTTGCGGAGTTTGTTGTTCTGTTTTTGGTTCTTCAGGTTTGGGTTCGCGTGCTTTACTCATTTCATTTTTGATTTGTTCCCAGCGTACCTGTGGAATCTGAACTATTGCCTTACGACGGGGCACCGTAGAAACGACTCTGTCACCGGGACCCTGACCTATAGAGAAATCCAAAGATTCTACATCTGTGATATTTATCCGCAAAGCAACTGCTGGAGAAAAAGACTTCCAACTAAGGTCCGGACAAATATCTTCTGCTTGAAAACCACTAAGTGTATTCAGCAAATTATTCACATTCTCGTTAAGCAACTTTGTTTCTGTTCCATCCTGTGCGGACAATACCCAATCTCCTCCTTCTCCTTTCTTTAAGGTTTGTGTTGTTTCCCCTTCTTTTATTTCAATGGATGTTACTTTATCTGTTGCAAAATCCAGAACCTTCAATTCATATACATCACGAGGTTTCAGAAGCAATTTATTTGCATCAATGCGATTCATCACCAGTTTTATGGGCTTATCATCAAGCAGGGTGTATAGCCCATCAATAGAACGGGCTGTTTCTGCAAATTTTAAAGTATGGCTCTCATTACCCAAATTGAATATAACTGTTTTATTAAATTCACCGACATCAACATCGGTATCCGCATAATCAGACGCCTTCCATGATGCTAAAGCAGAGGACAATGTATTCAATGTCGCTACCTGAACATTTAAATCAATCACAGGTTGAACTACTTTCCAGTCATTTCCATCTTTCTGGACAACGACTTTCCCTTCCGGTTGTTCAATGGTAACCTGTTGTATTTTATCTTTATCAAGATTTAGAGAGGGAAGGTCAAATAAATCCTGACCTTTTGGGAAAATCTGCTCAAAGGTGTATTTGCTAACCTCATATACAATATCCTCAGAATTAGAAGCGACGCGAAGATAACCACCCTGAGCCGGATTCGGTCTACCGGCTTCTATAACAACATCTGATTCCCCCTCTCTTGCAATTGTGAGCCTGAACGCAGGCGGTTCCAATCCCCAATCGGCTTTTTTAGCAGGGTCAACGATAGAGGTCGCAGTTAAATTTGCGAACCGTCCCAATAAACTTTGTAATCCCGATTCCTTATGAGTTAAACCGGGTCCCCCCTGTACAAGAAGCCATTCATATTCTTTTTTCTTTGCTTCTTGAGCCCCTTCTGTAGAACCTTCTTTTGTCCCTTCATTTGTATTGTTTTGAGCAGGTTCCTGTGGAACCTCTTTCTCCTTTCTCTCAAAAACAAGTTTTTTATCAGGCATTTCATAAGCAAGACGGGTTATCTTCTCTTTTTCAACTTTTAATATATCCTTATCCAACCAGCGGTCCGGCCCCGGAGCTTTGGTTATATCATCCCCGTAAACACCGGCTTCCTGGCGTAAATTAACACCTCCATCATAAATCTTCCTTTCACCCGCTTTACGAACAAATGTCAGTTGATAATTTGGAGATTTCCCAACTAATAATTTCACTACAGGCTCTCCTTCCGCAGATGTAAACACATCTAAATGGAATGCCTGGTCCTCTTTTAGATTATAATCAGCCAGAGCGTCATCAGTAGGCACTTCTGCACGCATTTCACCCTGGAGTTTTACAACTTTATCCAGATACTCTTCCACAGATTCCTTTTTTGCCGGAGCATTGAAATGACTGCTTACTCGCCATTTATCACCATCCTTTTTAAGAACGACCTTTTCTTCTGACTTTGCACCTGTGTACAACTCGAAACGGACTATATTGTCTACTTTTAAATTCTCAGGTATCAGTTTTTCAAATTTTGCCTGTTCAACAATTGACAATCGTTCTGGTTTCTTCATTTGTTTCAAAAACACAAGAGTTGCAAGAACAACAAGAACAACTACAAGGATTGTCATCATTTTCTTTATATCCATAAATCAACCTCCTGAAACTGAATTATCAATAAATATTCATTTTTTTTAGCGGTTTGATTCCGCCGATGCGATTTGAGCCATTGTATATGCAAGACGGGAATGACGGCGAACAAAGTAAACCGCCAATCCCACACAGATTACTATTGCATTTGATAAGGTATAGTTAACAGTACGCCAGAACATTTTTTGATTGTCCGTCGGCTTTTCAATCGTGCGGTCAATCGGTTTACGACCTCTTACATTTACAAGGTCTTCCGTCAGAGAAACTGCATCGACACAGTTCAAGAATAAATCAAGATTTCCCGCTTGCAGGAAATTTTTACGGAACAACTCAGAACAACCTAATAAAATCAATTTAGATGGCTTGGGTTCTATATTCGGTGCCGGGGCTTCTGGTTCCGAATCGTCGGGCGGAACCGGCTCACCCGGACGCGGTTGTGGCTTTGGCCATGAAGGTCTTTCTTTCCCTGCAAAAGCATCCGGGAATTGTCCTTCTACCATTACCATTAATGGATATTTCTTGCGTGAGGTTAGTGAAGGGGGCTCAAATGATTTCGCAGAAAGTTTTTCGTTTCCAGGAACTGTCCATGCCTTCTCACTGGTAAACATTAATGGCTTATAGGTAAATCCGAGTTCTTTTAATTTTTGCTCATTTAACTCAATATGCGTCCCCCAGAGATAAAACACAGCAGGTAACCTATTTGTTATAGAAGTTTCTTGGTCCATCGATTCATGGGTTACAAGAATATGCATCGGCAACTTGAAGGGCTGTCCTACCAATTGAGAAAGTAAGTCTCCACCCCCCTGAACATTCAAGGTAACACTATTCTCATCCATCAAAATATCTTCACTTACTTTTAGTCCATAACTTTCAATTAATGGATTGATTTCCGGTTTTTCTTCTCGCTTGGAAACAGTATTGCCCCTCGGCGTTGCACGATATTCCCATTCATAATTTTGCACTGCCAACACGACGGACTTTCCAGAACGCAAAGCACGATTGATTTCCCAACGCTGACGGTCATTCAAACTACGCGGATTTACAACAACCAATGTATCATATTCTTCAGGGAGGGGACTGTCTTTGGTAAGGTCTACACGACGAACATCATACTTTTCCTGTCGTAATACCTCTTCCAGGTAAATATAGGGGTCCTCGCTTTGCGGGATTTGTTGCCCCATCTGTTGCAACATCTGTCTCATCTGTGGGTCTATATTGATGGCTTCCTTCGGAGCAACCAGAGCCACAACTGGAGACTTAGAACGAGTAAGTTTATACACGGTACTCACAATACGGTATTCCAGTTCTTGTATATTTTCAGGAACAACTTGAGGAATAATCTCTTCAGGTTTATCTTTGTAAGCCACCCCGATAGAGGAATAGACCAGTTTATTCGTCACTTCATCCTGGCTGATCGCACGAACATTGAACGGTTTTACTCCCTTATCTAACAAACGGCGTTCCACAGTCTCTTCTTCTGTCTCATTCTTTTTCTTCTCAGGTGCAAACATTTCATCCTGGTCCGAAAACAGATTCGACACATCCAGGTAAATCGTCTTATAGTTCAATTTTCCACCTGCTGAAATCTTCATTTCCTCCAGTTTATCTCTAACATTCTGCTCCAAATCTTTCATAGCAGTAGGCATACTTTCCTGTGGGCTGATATATACATTCACCTGAACGGGCACTTCTACCTGTTTCAATATCTTGGCCGAAGATTCAGATATGGTATAAATCTTGTCTTCTGTCAGGTCAAATCGTTTCAAACTGGTTCCTACCATAAGGAAATTGAACATCAATCCAATCGCCACACAAACTGCGACCGCCACAGTAAACATCATTTTCGCCCCAGATCGATTCCTCTGGTCAATATACATAATATTTAATACAACGAATAATACCGTCCAGACAAGGAAAAATATAACATCTGCTAAATCAATAACTCCCTTCGTGAAAGAACTAAAATGTTTGAAAACACCCAGAAGATTGGAGAACAGCGAACCCAACCCCGGAAGTTTATCATCAATGTAGGAAGCAATAAAAGAAGTCCCAAACAAGAAGAGAAGAAGACAGGTCAAAAGTGTTACAACAAAGGCAACAATTTGGTCTTTACAAAAACCGGAGAAGAAAATTCCCAACGCAAGGAAACAACTGGCTAATAACAGGGTTCCAAGATAGCCTCCAAGTATAGCTCCTATATCCGGATTACCAAGATTCTTCAACATAAGGGGAACTGTAAAAGTAGCCGCAAGCGAAAGAGCAAAAACAGTTAATGCGGACAAAAATTTCCCTAACACAAGTTCACTGGCTTTCATTGGAAAAGTCAACAGCATCTCCCATGTATTTTCTTTGCGTTCCTCTGCCCAAAGACGCATTGTTATCGCAGGGATAAACACGCAAAGAATTAGTGGGAGATTTTCAAAATACGGCCGCATATCTGCAATAGGAAAACTAAAGAAGGATGTAATATAGAGTCCTACACTAATTGTGATAAACACCACAATAAAAATATATCCAATCGGGGAGGTAAAATACGACGCTAAATCTCTACGATAAATACATAATATATTACGCATGTGTTACCCTCCTTCTTTCTATAAGTTCTATTTCAGGTTTTTCTTTTTCTGTCAGGGTAAGGAAGGTTTCCTCCAGAGTTAGAGGTTTCTCCGATAATTCTTTAATTGTCCAGCGTTGACTGTGTGCTAATTCATTCAGTTCCATCCAGACAGGAACGCCTAATTTACTAATTACAACAAAAGAAGAAAAACCATCTTGGCTGTTTACAAATTGAACCTTCTTTACTCCACTTATCCCGGAAACATATTTCTGAACCTCATTTTTCTCACCCGAAACAGTATATAAATATCGTTCCGAATCTTTTGCTCGTTCTCGAAGTTGTTCAATAGTTCCATCTCCAACAATTCGACCTCGATTAATAATCACAATACGGTCTGCAGTCGCTTCCACCTCCTGCAAAATATGTGTAGAAAGAATAACCGTTTTATCTTTGGCCAGTTCATCAATTAGATGCCGTATTTCGAGAATTTGATGAGGGTCCAATCCTGAGGTGGGCTCATCAAGAATTACTACTTCCGGGTCATGGATAAGAGCCTGAGCGAGGGCGGTCCGTTGACGATATCCTTTCGATAATTCACGGATGATTTTACGGAACATTGGCTTCAAACCACATGTCTCTACAACCAACTCCATCCGATGATTTAATCGTGCTCCACTTAAGCCCCGAGCCTGCCCAACAAATTTCAAATAAGAACGAACTTCCATATCCATATAAAGGGGTAGCACTTCGGGGAGGTAGCCGATTACCTGCCGAACTTTCAATGGGTCCTTCGTTACATCATGACCCGCAACGACCGCTTTACCTGCAGTCGGATACAAATAGGTTGTTAATATTTTCATCGTAGTAGATTTGCCTGCACCATTCGGTCCCAGCAAGCCGACGACCTCGCTCTTCCGAACCTCGAAAGAGACACGGTCTAAGGCAATAACAGGACCGTAGTGCATTGTTAAATCAGTAACTCGTATCATACTTTGATACTCCCGTCATTTAGGTTTTGGGATAGACAAAAAAATAAATAAAAACAATCATTAAAAGGAACCTTTCTACACTCAAATATCCCCAGGAAATGAAGGTTCCTTACTAATAACGAGAAGGTTTTTATTAACAGTCGACAACGACTGATGATAAAAAATATCATATTCCTTTCCATCTCTTCAAACTTCTATCTACTATGTTCACACAAAATGCGCAGTTTCCCTGCCCAAAAAATATAATTATCCTAAAAAACGACCTTCCCCTATTTAATGTTTACAAGAATAAAGAAATCTTCGTTCTTTATTGAAGAGATGCACCAATTTTTATAAAGGTAATTAGTAAGCGGGGAGATAAATCCTTTATTTTAGTACACTCAGAAGTAATGGTATTATTACCGTTTTCGAGTATAGGGACTTCACCCTGAGGGATAATATCACTTACAAATTCGTCTTTCGCATTATAAAGTTTGCAATGGTCTTTTGACAGAAACTCAATATAACTACCACTTTCTAATTCCACAGGAAATGTTATTTTCGAACTGCCTATTTGAAATGTTGGATTCTTGACGGTCATATATTTGAGTGGAATTGCTTTTATGGGACCGAAGCCAAGCTCCACAGACTTGCCCATAGGGATATTATTAACACCAAGGGTCAGCGTCGCAATATTTTTAAAATTTACCCAATAATGATACATAGGGTAAGCGAAAGACATAATGTCCGTTGCGCCGGACATAAAATCTTTTCGCATACGAGTATGTTTCCATTCATACCGGGATAATTGATACGACTCGGGCTCAACAAGTTCAAAATATTTCCAACCTGTAAAGTCCACTGTTACATAATGGTCTGCAAAACCGCCTATTAAATGTTTTGGTGAAGCCACTTGGACATTCAGCACTTCTCCTTGCCCATCTCCTCTTATCCAAACACCTATTCCTTTATTTGTAAAATCAATCATCTCCGGAAACTCTTTCTGGAAAATAGCCCAAGACCTTTCTTGTTCCGCATCTATATTGTGAGCATGCAATACCGCTTTTAATCCCCTATCCTCCGCTTTTTCTGTTACTCGTTCTAACCTTGCCGATACTCCTTTTTGCATTTCACTTTGATTCATTTCATTCACATCACTAAAATCTGTAAGTAAAATTGATTTTGAACTTTCCTCTGTATCCATTCCGAGTAGCACTTCGATTCGCATTTTCAGAGGTTGAGCCTCAAACGGATTGTAGATAACAAACTTCTTAGATGCTTCATCATTTGTTATTTTGTGTTGCGAATAAACCACAGGTCTAAACTCGAACAATCCATCCTCTTTTACAACTAACATGAATTCCGAACCCGGCTCAATCAGTTTCTCTTTTACAGACTCAGACACAACCCCTTTAAGACGAAGTTCCTCATATTTTCTCGCTATCTTTGCAAACCGCTGAAATTTTTCATTTTTCAAATTTTTGGGCGTAAATCCGGCCACATACGACATACTGCTATTCGTTGCTAATGCTTTCGCACAAATATATTCAAATTCGTCCGGCATGCTCCGTTCCGGCTGAACACCATCCCAGTCAAAAATACCCCACCATCCTAAATTAGTAGGAAGAAACGAATATTGCCATGTACGATTAGACAGAACATGATAATCCACAAATTCCTTCTTCCCCCGCATAGGACAATCCCACGCTCCCATCCGCGAACGAACACACCATAAGTGATGGGAAAATGTGCTCATTTCCAGAACAGCCGGTTTATTCAGTCGGCGAACCAACTCATACACAAACTTTGCGGAGTAGTGCCAACTGTTTTCCCATCCCCCTAATACATCAGAACCATCCAACGCATCCAAATAAATCATATCAAAACCACAATCATTATACATGTCTGCTGTCTGTTGAATAACTTCTGTAAATAGCGTGGAATGAACATCCGGAACGAACAACCCAAAACATTCTTTTAGATGATAAATCTTTGACCCTTTCGGATGGCTTGTCGCTTTCGTTCCATAGGCGCCTCGAGTGCACTCCAAAAATGCATAAGGAGGCTCTTTCCTTACTTTCTTATACAAAATTAATTCTTCATCTATTCGTAAGGTGGCACTATTCCGAATAAAGAATCCTGTAACTTCCGACATTTTCCCCGTGCTTTCTTCCACTATAATCTCACTACTCCCCTCATCTATATTTCCCACCAAAGTAAAGACCGCATCCGAAGCAAGGCGAGGGTCCGGAACCGGTGTTACCCAAGGAGTCTTCTTGTCAATAAAGAAGGAATAAGTATGTAAACCCGCATACAAACCCGCTTGATGAATTCTATCAATTACCGCTTTAAGACTATCTCGACCCCGCGGATAGGATTCTTTATCCAACTCAAAATCTCCCCAACGGAATGGTCCTCCGCCATGCATATCAATCTGAGTGGCTCCCACACTTTTTGCAACTTCTATCCATTGCGATACCGTTTCTTCCGTAACATATTCACTAGTAGAAATAAGATAAGAACCCTGATTGATTTTCGCATCTAATGCCCAAGGGCCCCCTACATCCGATTGAGGCAAATCTGGAGAACTCCGTATAACATCCTTTAATGCATCTCTAATTTTCTCTCTCGGACCTGCAACTATGGCTCCCTTAGCACCTTCAAAACCGAACCGTTTATATACAATAAATCCGGACACTGCGGTAGATAATCCCGGTATCTGATTACAATTTGTCTTCAAATCCAGCGCCAAAGGTGATACCGCAAAGGGGTCCTCAAAAGTCCCTTTCAAAGTAAGGGGTATCTCTGCATATGAAATTTCCTCTGCTTTATCCCAAGACACAGATTGAACCTCAAATACAAGCCTAAATGGACCCGGTATCACATTAAAAACAACTTGACCCGCAACTTCTCCAAAATGGATAGTTAACAACCTACCATCATATTTAATATTTTTTGCAGGATATACCTGATGATCCCCTCGTAATACCGCGAAAACTGTTTTCTTGGTCTCATCAAAATAATTTTGACCTGTACCCTTATCAACAAAGTATTCTATTTCCCCGGAACTTTTTATACCTATTGAAAAACTATCCGTTCCAATAGAAACAATCTCCTCTGCACCAATTGAAAAAACAACAAATGTTAAAAACGGAACACTGAAAAATAAGAACCCTGAAACCTTCCTCCAATGAGTACAAACTAAAAGATTATTCATTTTTATTCCTCAATTAACATTATTATTACATCTTTTTTATGACAAGAAAAACAACTCGCAAATAAAATCACCATATAGAATTCACACATTCATAGTAATATAATATGAATACATACTTTATCAAACACAAAAAGAAGGATTTTACTATGACCAAACCGATTTTCAATCAAAACAAAACAACATCTACACGCAGAGACTTCATAAAGACCAGCGCAATTACAAGTGCCTCCTTTTTTATTGCCCGTCATGCCTTCTCAGAACCCTCCCCATTAAAAGTAGGGATTGTGGGTTGCGGTAGGCGCGGAATAGGCGCAGGAATTGATTGTGTCCGTTCTTCTCCAAACATTAAAATAACCGCTATCGGAGACCTTTTTCCCGACGCAATACAAAAATGTAAAGAAAAACTTGCTCAATTAGGAGATGCCTTTCAAGTCGACGAAAAACATTGTTTCACAGGTTGGGACAACTACAAAGGAGTAATTGAATCTGATATTGATATCGTCATTCTTTCCGCACCACCTGCGTTTCGTCCACAACATTTTCAATATGCAATCGAAATGAACAAACATGTTTTTATGGAAAAACCGGTTGCAGTTGACTCTGTAGGTATCCGTTCCATCCTTGCAACAGGTGAGAGAGCAACAGAGAAAAAATTGAATGTTGTCGCAGGCACACAACGCCGTCACCAGAAACCCTACCAGGCTTTGATTAAACGAATTCATGAAGGAGCCATTGGAAAAATTGTCTCCGCTTCCTGCTATTGGATTGGAGATTATGATTACTATACTCCAGTACCAAGAGACCCATCCTGGTCCGATATGGAATATCAACTCCGTAATTGGAACTATTATACCTGGATTTCAGGCGACCATATCGTAGAACAACATGTCCACAACATCGACATAATCAATTGGGTATTACAGGCCCATCCCATCAAAGCTATAGGCATGGGAGGGAGACAACAGCGGACGGGTCCTGAATTCGGGCATATTTATGACCATTTCTTTGTGGAGTTTGAATATCCGGGGGGTATTCGCGTAACCAGCGCCTGTAGACAAAACAAAAATACTTACAAACGCGTCGGCGAGTATGTGGTAGGAACACATGGAAAAGCAGAACCTGGAAAATATATTTTCACTGATAAAGAATACCCATACACAGGAGAACAAAACAATCCTTATGAGCAAGAACATGCAGACCTGATTTCTGCTATTCGTAATGGAGCCTATATAAACGAAACACAAGCGATTGCGGAAAGCACCTTATCAGCCATTATGGGACGCATGTCTGCATATACCGGCGAAGAGATTACTTGGGACTGGGTTCTCAATGAATCAAAACTGAACCTGCTCCCTGAAAAACTGGAATTTGGACCGATGCCGGTTCCCCCGGTCGCTGTCCCCGGCGAAACCGAGTTAATATAATGTCCGACTCGTCCGACCCCCTTATTTAAACCACTGCTTCAGGTCAACCTTTGTAAAAGGTCTCCGTGTCGCAGTTACAGGCGGATTATTCCCTGCAACAGACACATACGCTACCTGTTCCTTCGGGTCAAACACAAAAGAATGCAAAGTATCATCTCCAAATACAGGTCCATTTGCAAGCATATCAATTGCACGCCGTATGTCTATGGACTTCTCCGCTTTCGTAATTTGCTTCCCTAACCAATCATAACGCTGAAAAGAATCTTGCGATTTCAATAATGGAAGAATAAGTTTCAACTCTTCCCATGTTTTCACATTAATATTAAACTTTGGTCCATAATGCCGAGCCAAATCCAATAAACCCTCTTTACCAATTGGATGATTGGTTCTCCGAACCGCATCCGGAATACTCCAATGCACTGTCTCTTCCGATTCCTTCGGGTCACTATCTGTATATACAACAACCCGTTTCGCATCCGATTCAAACGCACGTGCAGAAGGAATTTTCCCATCGCCCACAACAAAATTCCAACCCGATGTTTGCGGTCCTTTCTCCAGCACATCCACGGCCTGTTCCAATGTTTCCTGTTCCAACACACGACGCATTAGGACTAACAAGGGCATTCCGTCAAATGTTGCATTAGGACTGGGAAGCGTCATTTCCCCAATCGTCAGCCCTGTCGCACTCATACCGCTTACACTGCCAATAGCCCCCGCCCAACTCAACATCATATAAGGTTTTTTCCCTTTAGGTCTCCATAACAACAACACGGCATCATCTTGTGCATCCGCATCCACTGTCCAATCTAAATTTCTTCCATGAATCAATCGCCCATCCGTTGTCCATTTTCCCCAGCAGGCAAAATTAGAACAACTGTGAGGCATAGAAGGCGGTTCATTCGGCGGAAAATGGAGTATCTCCGGAACCGTTGCCCCTAAAAGCACCTCCTCATAGGTTATATCTTTCTTTCCTGCAGATTGAACACCTTCATATATACCCTGTATTTCTTCCAAATATTCCGCAGGGATATGTTTTTCCATCCTCTTCGATTGTTCATAAGCATATTCCCGCGTATAACCTCTGTTCCAAAGTGACTTAACAAAATAGCCCACCTTCATAATATGTTCTATCTTATCCGCCAACAACTTACCTTGTTGGATTCCCATCTCCTTATAAGTCCCTTCCATAACACATAGCAAATGTTCACCAACCTGATACAATTTCCCCTTCCCTTCTTCTGCAAGCAATTTAATTTCTGGATTCTCAATAATCGGTGGTTGATACCATTGTGTTTCAGGGATTGATGCCCCTGAATCCTGAGCAGATACAGGGAGGGTATAAACAAGCAATAAACAGACAAGAAAATTAAAAAAGAACTTCTGAAGGATTAAAGAAAAACGCATTGAAACTTCTCCTTTATCATATTTCTATTAAAGACACATTCCACTACTATTTTGTTTCATACCTTATTAAAAAACCTAAACATAAACGCTTACCTTTTAAAACTCAAATAAAGCCCAATCTTAATGATATTTAAAGCAGTCAAAAAATTTTTCCGAACCCGCCCTTTACATTTCCCTTCCTCATTCATTATTAATATCATTCGCGAACAAAACTAATCTACCGAAGACAAATTGGAATAAAATATATTATTATAAGTAGAAACAAAACATCTCCCCATTCTATAAAAAACCTTAATACCTATAATACTTATCTAATCATATCAACCACAAAGAGATAAAGTATAGCAAGCATCCTGCTTGCTATAATAAAAATACACAATAGAATGGTTTTAATATATTGCTCTGTGTCCCTCAGATCCCTCCGTGATCAAATCTATAAATGGTCCCTCACAAAAAAGAGATTAGACCGGCCTAACTCAGATAAAAACCCCACCGGCAAGAGGTCGATGATACTTCTTTTGTAAGGGAATTTTCCAAGGTAGCCCTCAAAGTAATGCAATCGTCCCACTTGTACCAAATCAAAGAACCTTTCAGGCAGCTTCCCATCCTTCTATAAAGGATATACAAAAACTCCTCTAAAATACCGTTGAACGGACCTGATAACAATCTTGCAAGGATTCCAGAATTTATTCACACTTCCCAATACATAACA
>CAKZKR010000006.1 GCA_937124615.1 uncultured bacterium | reverse complement strand
ATTAGCCAAAATCCGACCGCAGGGACACAGGTTGACCGGGGAACGGCGGTAGACCTTGTGATAAGCAAGGGACCCAAGCGTCGGTTTATTATCTCCTGTGGTTCCGGAGGAACATCTGAAAGTTCACACATAGCCGATATGATAGTCTTAGGATTAGTATCGGGTCTGTTATTGCTACAGTGGCGAAAACTTACACCCTTTATGAAGAACTAACATAATACCTTATTTAATAAACAATATAGGGACAGTAAATACACTGTCCCTATATTTATTTTAATAACCCTGTGGTGTTAGAATGAATTTTTCTCTTTATTGCTTATTCGTTATAAAATATTAGAGAAACATCCATTAGAATATCAGGAATAAACAATGTTAAATAGAACAATTATAAATGTTTTCTTCATGTCTATCTTTTTATTTATGTCTTTTATATCCAATGCGGGAACTATTGTAGAGGAATCCTTTAAACGGCTACGGGAGAATCCCCCTGTGTGTCAGGAGCGATTTGATTTTATAGTAGTGGGAGACACACAACCCGGAGAGCCTCATGAGTTTTCAGAATATTTTTTTCGCATGATTGAAGAGTGGAATATTCTAAATCCCCCGTTTATGGTAAGTCTTGGCGATTTAATTTTAGGAGGTGCTATCGAAGGTCTGGACTCACAATGGAAGGAATTTGAACAAATAATTGCGAGACTTCAGGTTCCCTTCTTCCCTACACCAGGAAATCATGATATATCGAATAAGGAATCGGAAGAAATATATAAGTTACGAATAGGCCCTGTTTGTTATGCTTTTTCTTATGGGAATGCTCGTTTTATATTCTTGAATACAGAAGAGCCCGGTCAGGTAGATACCTTTTCTGATATTCAAATAGAATGGCTTAAAAAAGAACTTTCTAAACTGAAGGAAAAGCATCTCTTTATATTTTTTCATAAGCCCTATTTTGTTGACCCAAATCATCGGGGTTGGTCTGCGATAGAACCTCTTTTACAGTCTTTTCCGAGTGTATTTGTTTTTGCGGGACATGAACACCTTTATATGAATTTGGGGAGGCGAGGTAACATTCATTATGTGATTTCAGGCGGAGGAGGAGGCCCTATCCGTACAGCCCCCGAGGAAGGGGGTTTTCATCATTATTTATGGGTACAGGTAAACGGTGATACTGTTTCATGGTCCGTAATGAAACCTGGAAATGTTGAGCCGATGGATGTTGTTTCGAAGGAAAAGGTAGATTTGAGAAATATGTGGAAAACTTCTATTCAAATCCCCCCGGTTGAATGGGACTGGTGTAGCCCTATTCAAATGGAATTACCTATACAAATAAAAAACCCTTCAAACGAACCTGCAACTGTGAAAATTCTTTGGGATGTTCCTCCTCTTTGGAATTTGTCTTCTAATAATAATGAATTCCAACTTACAGGTACACAGACTGCATCTCCATTTATAAAAGTTACAAGAAATACAACCTCTCCAAAATTATACCCTGTTCCGAAAGCAAAGATTTTAGTAAATCAAAATCAATCATCGCTATCTTTTGACCTCCCTTCTCCAATCTACCCTTCAATAACCATTCCCTACATAAAGCAAAAACCATCCATCGACGGGGATTTAATAGAATGGGAACACATACCCGAATATCCCCTTTTGTATCCTATCCGTTTTGACCCGGAACAGAATACACAGGACCTGCAAGCATCATGGAAATGTACCTGGAATGAGGAGGGTATTTACATGGCTGTTCAAGTTTTTGATAATGAATTTTATCAACCTTTTGCAGGGGATATCGTATGGTGTGCGGATAATTTGGAACTCTTTTTAGGAGAATGGGAGTGGAGTTTAACTTTAACATCAAAGGGACCGGAGGTGTTTCTATATGTTGGGCCGGGGCGTGAAGAAGAAACGGTAAACGACATTGTTAACCTTGCTGTTATAAGAAAAGATCCTTATACATACTATGAGGTTCACTTTCCCCCCTCAGAAATAACCCCCTTTCAACTCCAGTCCGGGAATAAAACGACTTTCTCGTTGATAGCCAATGACCTCGATATTACTGGAGAGAAACCTATTCGACACTGGTTAGAATTTATGCCCGATACGGGTTCTGGCCGTGATGATTTTCCACGGGCCGTTCTTATTCTGAAGCCTGCCGGTTGATATGTATAAAAACAACAGGTATAGGTATAAAGATGTAATTGTAAATAATAAAAAAGTATAATGTTAAAATTCTACCTTAACCCTTAAAGGAGGTTTGGCTATGGCAGAATATTTTCCTGAAGTGAAGACACCTATTGCATACGAAGGTCCTGATTCTAAAAATCCGCTTGCATTTAAGCATTATAATCCGAAAGAGAAAGTATTAGGCAAAACAATGGCTCAGCATCTGCGTTTCGCAGTATGTTATTGGCATACTTTCCGTGGAACAGGAGCGGATATGTTTGGCGCGCCCACTCTTTTCCGCAATTTCCGGTCAGGAACGGATGAGATGCAAATAGCGGAGCAAACGCTACAAGCGGCTTTTGAGTTTTATCAGAAATTAGGTGTTGGATTTTGGTGTTTCCATGATACAGATATTGCTCCTGAAGCGGACACCCTTTCTGAAACCAATAAGCGATTGGACCATATTGTGAAACTTTCAAAGAAGTATCAAAAAGATACAGGCGTCAAACTCCTTTGGGGAACTTGCAATCTTTTCTCACATCCGCGTTTTATGGCAGGTGCAGGAACAAATCCTTCTCCTGAAGTATTTGCATTTGCAGCAGCAAAGGTTAAAAAAGCACTCGAAATTACACATGAATTAGGGGGTGAAGGGTATGTTTTCTGGGGAGGTAGAGAAGGATATGATACGCTTCTCAATACAGATATGAAACGAGAATTAGACCATTTAGCCCTGTTCCTACAAAGGGCTGTTGATTATAAAAAGAAGATTGGATTTAAAGGACAATTTTATATCGAACCGAAACCCAAAGAACCCACCAAACACCAATATGACTTCGATTGTGCAAGTTGTTATGCGTTTCTTCAACATTACAAATTGGTAGAACATTTTAAATTGAACATAGAGGCTAATCACGCTACTTTAGCAGGACATACTTTCCATCATGAATTGGCTTTCGCGGCGGCCAATGGATTGTTAGGTTCGGTAGATGCGAACCGCGGAGACTTATTATTGGGTTGGGATACAGACCAGTTTCCTACAGATCTCTACGATACAACATTAGCGATGTATATTATTTTGAAAGCTGGTGGATTCACCACAGGTGGCTTGAATTTTGACGCCCATGTTCGCCGACAGTCTATCGATGCGATAGACCTGTTCTATGCTCACATCGGAGCAATGGATGCTTTTGCACGAGGACTTAAAATTGCAGGAAATCTAATCAAGGATAAAGTTTTTGAAAAAGCCATAAAACAGCGGTATGCTGGCTGGGACAAGGAATTTGGCAAGAAAATTGAAAGCGGGAAAATTAGTTTTGAGGAATTAGCCCAATACGCTGAAGAGCATGGCGAACCTAAAATACAAAGCGGTCGCCAGGAGTTGTTGGAAAATATTCTAAACGATTATATACAATAAATTTACTAATAGTTACATTAAAGGGATGAGAATAATCTCTTATGAGATTATTCCCATCATTAATAATTAGCAAGCAAAGGAGAAATATTGTGGACGAGTATAAAGACCCTGTGTTGGAACAGATGAAATCCATCGCCCCTAATATTCAAAAAGAACGGGAAATGATAGTCCGTGCCCGTACCCAAGGGATAGGGGCCCTATTTAAATCCTTTGTCCGGTTATCCGGTCCAGGATGGCTTCAAAGTGCGATCACATTAGGGGGTGGTTCTCTTTCTTCAAGTATGTATTTAGGTGTACTTGTAGGTTTTGGTCTTCTTTGGTTGCAACCCTTGGCAATGATTGCAGGGATTATTATGTTGAGCGCTATTTCCTATGTAACACTCTCTACGGGGAGAAGACCTGTCCGCACTATAAATGAATTTGTAAGTCCCGTTTTAGGGTGGAGTTGGCTATTGGCATCTATGCTGGCGAATTTGGTTTGGTCTATGCCTCAATATTCACTTGCAATAGCCTCTTTCCAGCAGAATTTGTTACCCCAAATTTTTGGACCTCCCACCGTTGAACCTTTTACAGGTAAAGTTCTGGCGGGATTGGTTGTATTAGGTATTAACATTATTTTTCTTATTCTATATACATTGGGGGGTAGAGGAGTAAAAACTTTTGAGATTATTGTAAAACTCATGGTAGCGTCCGTTGTAGTCTGCTTTTTTGGAGTGGTCGCAGTACTTACGATAACGGGACAAGTTCAATGGCAGAAATATTTAGCAGGGTTTATTCCTGATTTCTCTCTCCTTTTCCGTCCATCCAGAGATTTGATACCGTATATTGAACAAGTACCTGAGACATTTCGTTCTTACTGGACAAATCTAATTGTCTCTCAACAGAGGGATGTCATAATTAGTGCGGCTGCAACCGCGGTAGGCATCAATATGACCTTTATGTTGCCGTACTCCATGTTGCGGAAAGGTTGGGACCGTGAATTCCGTGGGCTCGCTATATTTGATTTGTCAACAGGACTGTTTTTCCCGTTTATTCTTGCTACCAGTTGTGTGGTAATCGCTTCTGCTACTCAATTTCATGCTAAACCGGCCCCCGGATTTTTGGGTGAAAGAGATGAAAAGGGAAATATAATTCAACCTGCTCCTAATTTGGTAGGTAGTTTTCAGAAACTAATAGAAGGGCGGGTTATTTATGAAATTGGAGAGCAGGCATGGAATGCATTATCAAAAGAGGCAAAAGAAGAAAAAATTAAAAGTTTGCCTGAAATTGACCGCAAATTATCTGCTATGATGGTCCGTCGCGATGCGTTTAATCTTTCGGACGCATTAAAGCCATTAACAGGGTCTACCGTAGCAAGGTATGTATTTGGGATTGGTGTGTTGGGAATGGGATTAGGAACTTCGACAATGTTAATGTTAATCAATAGCCTCTGCCTTTGTGAATTGTTAAACCGACCTCTGCGAGGTTGGACGCAATTCTTCGGTGGATTGATGGTTTCGCTCAGTCTTGTGGGGGTGTTATTCTGGAAAGATGCCCAAATGTGGCTGGCTATTCCTACTTCTTTATTTTGTATGACACTATTACCGCTTGCATACTTATCCTTCTGGTTATTATTAAATCAGAAAAAGTTATTGAAAGACGATTCTCCACAAGGTTATAAGTGGTGGTTGTGGAATATTCTTCTTTTTGTTTCTTTTACTTTGTCAGCATTTGGTGCTGTGTGGTCAATTACATCTCGAGTAGGCTTCAAAGGAATCTGGATAATTGTGGCGTTTTTAGCGTTAGTAATAGTCGTGCATATTATCCGAAAAATGAGAAGCAAAGCAGTTTCAGTTTAAGATTCGTAGACAATTATAATTTTGGTGGAATTTGGAGGTAAACTCAAAGGGAAACCCTCTAATAAATCCTTCCCAACTATTTCTACTTCTTTTTCACTTTCTATACGAACGATGTATTTTTTGTTTTTTTCGATGGTAAACCATTCTGGGAACTGATTTAGTCGGGGATAATCTATTGGGAAATGAAAGAATTCTCTATGTCTTGCCACATCAAAATGCAGTTTTCCAGTCCAATTCCAACATGATTTAACTACTATTTGTAGTTTTTTGTCTTCCGTTTTTATTGCACCGATAGATAAATCTCCATTCCAGGGATGGAGATAACAGCCTTTTGATTTCCAAAGAGCATACATTAACATTGTTCGTGCTGTATTCCCATCACCATGCCAACCTTCAACAATTCCTGATGGTCTTTGCTTCTTTAAAAGTCGCTGGGCGGTATAGTCGGCCCACTTTTCTGCGTTTTCTGAATGAAATCGATTTAACAAATTTAGGCAACCCTCTAACGAATCGGCTAATCCATCGGCTCCATCATTTTCCCACGGATAATCGCGAAAATCCCATAGCATGTCAAGTGTTTTTTGTATTTCTTCCAGATATAATTTTTCATTATCTATGATACCTATAGTTGCTATTGCATTATAGTTGTAACCCCAATTATCGGTTAGCGTTTCCCGCAAAACTTTCTCCTCTTTTGGATTAATTGCATCATAAAACAACCCTTGTTGATTCCGTCCTACTTTCAATATCTTTTGAACCATTCGATGAATAGGTTCCCTCCACCGTTCTCGCTTATCAGGCGATTTATAGGCTGACAACAGATACACTTCAGATAAACCTCCAAAAATTTCACAGCCATGGTCATCTAACTGAAAATATTCTGTATCTATGGGAAGGTGATATAATAAAAAATAATCCCCTAACTGAAACGCCCACTCTTTATACTTCTCCACCCCTGTTAACCAGTAAATACGGCATAACCCCTGTAATAAATCTCCGCCAACCTCATGTGAAATATCGGGGAGCAAACCCGTCTCTGTTTCTATTTTTGCATATTTCCATATATCTTCCATCAAGCCAATCATTCTCTCTGACCATTCTGTGGGTCCCAAATATTCAGTCAGAGGTAATAATCCATCTTTAATATACTCCGCAGAGCCGAAAATGAGGTCTTCTAATTTTGGCTCGGGTTGTCGAAATGTTTTCCTTATCAAGTCCCAATCATCAGGAAGACGGTCTACCCGATTACAAAGTTTTTGCTCATTCTTAAGAATACGCTTCATTCGTGTTTCAAATATATATCGGTTTGTAAAATAAGCACTTAAGGTAATAAAGGGATAGTTATCCGCTGAACAATCTTTTGCATTCCAGTAAGTATCTCCCTTTAGATTCCTCGGGAATAAATCTATTTCCGGGTCTGCAAATTGGAGCCAGCCCTCAAGAACATTTCTACAGAAAAGAAGGGCTTCCGCATTAAGACTTGCATTCTGAAAAAGGATTTCATTTTCTGTATTGTTAAATGTAATACAGAACAAAAATAAAATCGCCACAATATTCATAGTTGAAACCTTTCATGTTAATAATGAACAATAAATAAAATTATACATATATATAAGGCAAAACGATAACGAAAAGGAAGGAAGTATGCGAAGATATGCATTTATGATGAGGCTAAAAGATACAAGTGTGATTCAAGAATACGAACAATTACATAAGGATATAGGTGAGGAAGTATTAGAGGCTCACCGGAGGGCGGGTTTTCGTAATTACTCCATCTACCGTAAGGAATTGGATTTGTTTGCTTACTTCGAGTCCGAAGACCCGGAAGGCTGTTTCGTCCGTATCGCTCAGGAAGCGATAATGAAGGAATGGTGGTCAAAAACAAATCCATTAATGGAAACCGATGGAAATAAACCGCGTTTTATACCTATCTCCGAAGTATTTCACATGGATTAGATATGACTAAAACAAGACCGAATAAAAAATCGGAATAAGTAAACCTGTACCTAAGATGATTATACCTGTAATTACGACTTTCCGAAATCGTTGAGGAGTAAGGAACCGGTCTATATAAAAACCTATAAGCATTCCTAATACAAGCCCAGGTAAGCCAAAAAGGGAATAAAAAAGGACATCTTTTGTTATCAAACCTGCGAAGGCATGCCCAGCAATGATAACAAAACCGTTTATTAAAAAAAACGCTTGAAGTATGGAACGAAATGAGCCTTTATCCGAATGAATATAACTTGTATAAATAATAACTGGCGGTCCATTAGCGTTATAGGCTCCTCCCAAGATACCCGCACAAAATCCGGCTGTGGCTCCTAAAAATAGCTGGGCCCGGTTAAGAATAGATGCGCCTTCGTCCATATTCTGTGTAGTTTTGGAGAAAAAAGAGTAAACCCCATAAGAGATTAGAATTATCCCTAATATAGCATTTAAGAATGTCTCATTACCCCCTTTAAGAAGGAGAAGTCCAATCGGAACACCGAATATTGACGGAATAATTAATAAAAGAGCAAGTCTCCAATCAAGGTTTTTCCAATTTTGCCATAGGACACCTAAATTAACAATCTGACCTAACAAAGCCAGGAGTGGAGCAGAGATTTGCAATCCAATAGCGAACACCAATATAGGCATACCTACTAACGCAGAACCAAAACCTGTTGTAGCATGCACAAAACTTGCAATTAAAAAAGCAAAAAAGACAAAAGACCCATCTATCAAAGAAAAACAACTCCAAAAGGTTTCCGAATATTCTTTATATTAATACTATTCTTCAGGAAGATTTGTTTCTAAAATCTTCTTCGCCTGTTTTTCTCGGTATTCGGTCAATTTTGTTTTTAACTCGGGATATTTTTGAGCAAGAATAGCTACAGCCATCAAACCGGCATTTGTAGATCCGGCTTTTCCGACGGCAAAACAACCTACGGGAATACCCGGTGGCATCTGCACAATGGAATAAAGGGCATCCAACCCATTTAAGGCACCCGAAGGTATGGGAACACCTAAAACAGGTAGAACCGTGCAGGAAGCCACAACTCCCGGCAGTGCTGCAGCCATACCTGCTCCCGTTATGAAAATTTCCACACCTCGTTCTTCTGCAAACTTTACATATTCCCTTAACATATCCGGGGTTCTGTGGGCAGACAATACGCGGGATTCATACGGTATACCAAAATCCTTCAGGATTTTTGTTGCACCTGACATAACATCCCAATCCGAGGCGCTTCCCATAATAACACTTACCAACGGTTTCTTTTCATTATTTTCCATATAACTATCTCCTTTTATTTTGCTCCTATTTTACAAAACTAATATATTTTATTTCTAATCTGATATAGAACCTTGGTTCTATAATTTTATCTTTAAGAGATTTTTTTTGAAAAATTTATTTTTTCCGTTCTTCCCGGTTTTTGATTATAATCTAGCTTTATAACTTTCTCAACCTCCTCGGGAGAAAACTTGTTTTTATCAAGAAGATAGGAGAAAAGCAAATTTGCTAATGAGGAAAGAGATAGTTCATGTGTTTTGCCCGTTTTTCCCCAGATGTAATCGCTAAATTCTGAGAAGGCGTCAAAAGGAGTAGTTCCTGTTTTCCATAATAAAGCAAGTGATTGCGGAAAATTTCCTTGATTGTAATATAGTTCAAGATAACGAGCCATTCTCTTTAATTTTTGTAGTTCCTCAAAAGTCATTGTCGAGGTTTGCAAAATTTCATAAGGAGGGAATGGTGCAAAGGCCATCTGGTACTCTTGAATGTGTCGAGAGATACGGGCTCCACGAAGCCGTTTTAATATTCCCAGTTGAATTTCCTGAGGGGCACAATCGATTAGATAATTAAATCCCTCACGGAAACTTTCCCATGTCTCCGCAGGCATACCCGCAACAAGGTCTGCATGGATTTTTGCGGCTGTTTGTTCCTTCAAAAAGCATAATACTTCAAAAGTTCGGGTTAAATCTTGTCGGCGGGAAATCAATTTTTGTGTTTCTGGGTTAACTGTTTGGAGACCTACTTCAAGATGTAATACTCCATCCGGGAAATTTTTGAATTCTTCTAAAATTCTTTCTCCTAACTTGTCAGGAACAATCTCGAAATGGATACGCATGTCTTCTTTTGCATGTCTCTGAAAGAAACAAATTATATCAAGAGCATGTTCTTCATGGATGTTAAAAGTTCGGTCTACAAAAGTGAAATTTCTTGCTCCCCGGTGTATCAATTTTTCCATTTCTTTGAGAAATTGCTTTCTATCAAAGAAACGGACCCCAGGATTTATCGCTGATAGACAAAACTCGCAGTGGAAAGGGCATCCCCGAGAACTTTCAGCATAGATAATTCGATGTGCTATGTCTTCTTGTGAATAATCATCATAGGGCATAACTAATAGATTTAATTTATCTACTTCTTTTTTCCATACTTTCTGTTGTGGAAATTCTCCTTCCATCATCTCATCTATTAATTTTGAAAAAATGTGCTCCCCTTCGCCACAGATAAGGTAGTCCGCCTCTTTAAAAATTGGCATACTTTCATATTCATAACTAACTTCGGGACCCCCTATTATCACGATAGTTTCCGGAGAAACCCTTTTTATTATTTGAACCACTTCTGTAATTTCATTAACATTCCAAATATAGACACCCAATCCTACAATCTGCGGACTTTCCTGTAAAATACTTTCTGCTATAAATAAAGGTGTTTGTTTGAGGTGAAATTCTTTTATTAAGGAATGTTCTTTCCATTTCCCGAGATTGGCTCGCAAATAACGCAAACCGAATGCGGAATGAGAATATCTCGCGGTAATTGTGGAAAGAACAATGGGAACCATGTGGCACCTTTCTCTTACATGATATAATAACTGTGCACTTATTTTAATATTTTTTTTATAACGGAGGGAAACTCCTTGTGTCGTTACTACACTCAGCCAATTTTGTTTACCGACACCACATAGGGACTGTTTACGGCTATTTTTCGTCCCGCGGTTTACAACAGTTATTTTTATATAACGAGGGAAACCCAAAGCCCTATCTTTTACACACCACTTCTAACATTTTGTTGGGAAAACTGCTAATTGTTTTATTGGATAGATATTTTTCAGGAATACCCGAACAATTCGAACAGATTCCTTTAGACATATCCGGTGGAACGATGTTTCAACAGAAAATATGGAATGTATTGAGAAAAATCCCCTGGGGTAAAACTTGCACTTATGGAGAGTTAGCCGTTCAGACAGGTTTGCCCAAAAAATATGCAAGGGCCGTAGGACAGGCTTTGCGAAGAAACCCAATTCCAATTATTATTCCATGTCACCGTGTACTGGGTGGAAATAATACCTTAGGAGGTTTCTCCGCCGGAATAGACTGGAAAAATAAACTCCTAACAATAGAAAAAATAGTCTTAAGAAACAAATAGAAAAATGCTTTCGGGACATTAAACAATAACTCCATTTTTCTAAAATATTAAGATCTTCTATATTGGAGGACGATGTGTTCTTCATACAAAATCTCCCATCATGGGTGATATATTTGTTAAAATATATATAAATTTTCTTTTTTGTATTAGATGGAGTGTATTTCATGGAAAAGCAGATGCAAAAAGCGATTGAAAATATACATGTTTTATCTTTCATGCCGTTAATTTCGCCGCGGGAAATAAAACAACTGTACCCAACATCAGAATCTATCAAAGAGCATATTGCAAATTCTCGAGAGGTAGTTTGTAATATCTTGACAGGAAAGGACTCACGGTTTATGATTATAGTGGGTCCATGCTCGATACATAATAAGGAGCTTGCATTGGACTATGCCCACCGTTTGTTAGAACTTCAACAGCAGGTACATGATGTATGCTTTGTGATTATGCGGACTTACTTTGAGAAACCCCGCACTACTTTAGGCTGGAAAGGGTTGATCTACGACCCCGACTTGGATAATACACACAATATTATTAAAGGGCTTAAACTTGCTCGCGAGATATTAACACACATTGCAGAGATGGGATTGCCAACAGGGACGGAATTGTTAGACCCTATCGTGCCTCAATACATATCGGACCTTGTGTGCTGGGCTTCTATTGGGGCAAGGACAACTGAATCGCAGACGCACCGTGAAATGGCAAGTGGTTTTTCTATGCCTATTGGTTTTAAGAATAGCACGGATGGGAATTTACAGGTCGCCATTGATGCCATGGTATCAGCTCGTGGGAGGCACCATTTTTTAGGAATTGATGAAGATGGCCGTTCCTGTGTAGTTGAGACAACAGGAAATTCGATGTCTCACATAATCCTCCGTGGTGGAAGAGGCCGACCGAATTATGACCCCGTTAGTATTATTGAGTCTATTGAACAAATGCAAAAAGCAGATTTGCCTCCGCGTATTGTTGTAGATTGTAGTCATGCAAACTGTGGGAAAAGATACACATTACAGGCTCATGTATTGCGAGATGTAGTCCAGCAACGCATTGAGGGAAATTCCTTCCTCTTAGGTGCTATGCTGGAAAGTAATATTAAAGCGGGTAATCAGCCCTTCCCACCTCCCGGTAAAGTACCTGAATATGGAGTAAGCATTACGGACCCCTGCCTCGGCTGGGAAGAAACGGAATCTCTTATTCTGGAATCTGCCGAAAAACTACGAAAGCAAATAAAGAAATAATCTTTGTCTATCAAACACAATAATTTAAACTTTCTCTGGACTATATTCCACCTAAATCTCGAAGTGCAGAACGGAATGGAATGAAGGTATCGCTC
>CAKZKR010000005.1 GCA_937124615.1 uncultured bacterium | reverse complement strand
CATCTAATCGCTCACGCATTTGAAAATTTTTATAATTATCCACTTGATTTTATTAAGAAATTATAAGGTATTATTATCTTATAAAAAACATATTAAAAAAGGAAAATATCATGAATCGATATAAACGGTTTTGTATACTTTTTTTGTTGTTAGGAGCAGTACCATCAACAATCTTTGCGAATGGGGTTTTAACTATTCCTGATGTTGAAACGGCTACACCAGGTATCTTTTCATTACCTTTAACTTGGGAGGATAAAGGCTCAAATATAAGCACATTAATTATAAGATGGAACTCAAGTATCGCCAATGTTTTACTCATAGACGCAGAACCCTCGTCCAATATTGGGACAGAAAAGAAAATGATGTATTCTGTTACAGGCACACAAATCAATATCATTGTTTTCGGGGGTACACAACCCATTCCGGATGGATTGTTAGCCAATGTGCTTGTCCAGATAACAGCCCCTTTAGCAAATAACTCACAAATTCCAATAACAGGAGTAAGTGCAGAAGGTGCCGATGAAAAAGCACTCCCTAAAAATGTCTCGGTAAATGTGGGAAAAATCATCGTAAAAAATATTGATACCTACCACAGTGCAGACACCAACAAAGATTGGAGCATCAATCTTTCAGAAGTGATCCGGGTTGTCCAGTTGTTTAATGCTCGCGAATATCATTGCCAACCCGGAACAGAAGATGGATACGCACCATTTGAAGGAAATAAAAATTGTACCCCTCATAAGTCCGACTATAATCCGCAAGATTGGAAAATACGACTGAATGAACTGCTCCGCATTATCCAATTTTTTAATTTCCCCGGCGGAAGTTACCATCCTGACCCTAATGGTGAAGACAGTTACTCCCCAGGCCCCTTTTCTAAATAAAAGTTAATTTCTTTTTTTTTCACTCTTACTTACGACCAGAGAAGAAGCAGAATTTGTAAGCCATTCTTTATAGATTACCTCGATGCAATATCTCGCTAAATAATAATACCCTTCTCCGCTTAAATGAACATCATCCATCATTGCTTTTTTATCATTACAGTAATCGGGATTCCCTCCGGGAAATGGTTGATAATTAGGATATTGTCCTGGAAGCGTTACCGTTCGAGGAGGAATATCACTGGATACTCCAAAATAATATTGCATCACTCCGTATGTCTGGATATGCCTACATCTTTCTATTTTTTTACACATCTCCATTCGTCTGCGAGATAACTCTGCTCCTGCCAAATTTAACTCCTGACATCGGGCCCTTCCTCTACCTTTATTTATGTAATCATACTCAATAAGCGCCACCCGCAAATTAGGTTTCATCTCTAATAATGTGTGTATAACCGTTTCAGTATCTCGCACAACCTGTTGAAACAAAGCCTCTTTCGCTTCCGGGGGCATATCAATCCGCCAATTGTTTAGAAAATCATTCCCTCCGACACTCAAATGAATAATATCAATCGTAGGATAGTTATCCAATTCTTTTTTTACTTGTTCCAACCATTTCGGGTTCACCCATTGTGAAACCTCACTTCCCGGTACCGTCGTAAAAATGCCCACTTCTTCATACGCTCCTAATCCCATATCCTCTAAGGCATCCCGCAGGGAACGGTTTAAATACATAAACCACGCCCAACTATCTCCTACCATTAAAATCCTCGGCGTCTTACCTTCCGCAAATACAGGAGCAACAACGCCCACAACGACCATAACAACCATCAAAGAAAAAAGATACTTCCTCTTTCCCATATCAACAACCTTCACTTTTTCGATAAAACAATTTCTCCACTTGCATATTAGACTTTTGCTTGCTTTAATAGGTTTTATATTTTCATAAAGGAATTCTAACAAGAAGAAAAAAAGAATAGCAAATGTAAGATAGTTAACAGTTTGAATATTAACAAATTGGTTTTTGAACAAACCAAACTTCTTTGGTAAACACAAAAATATGAAATTCCTCAAAACTACCCATCTTGATATGCTTAAATAAAGGGGGGATAATATATTTATCCGATTTATAAAAAGATTTTTAGAGTATTATTAGTATTTAGTTTAAAGGAATATTTCTTTTTTTTCGGAGAGGTCTTTGCCTACAATGTTGATACCGGGGCGAGTGAAGGCCCTAAGTAGGTTCTTCATGGCGATTCCCAGCAACTCTTCGCCGGAGGGAACTGTTTTCTCATTACAACTAACAATTCCAAATTTTGATTGTAATGATACAGTTTTTTCCTCTTCTACAAAGTTTTTCCCAAGTTCTCTCGATATTTTTTGTGCATATTTCACGGATCTATCAAGGCCCTGATTCGGCAAAACAATAACAAATTTAGAAGATTCGAATCGGGCAAGAATATCGCAACTCCGAGAATTTTGTTTCAAGGCTAATGCAATATCTTGTAGGAAAGAATCGGTTTCTAAAACATTACTTTTTTCTGTCTCCTCTTCATCAATGTCATAATCTACAAAGTCTAACACAAGGCAACTTAAAGGAGATTTATGGCGGTCCGCCCGAACAATTTCTTCTTCCATTCGCTCCATTAAGTATCGGTAATTCCTTAGCCCTGTGAGAGGGTCTGTATAGACAGGGTCGTCCCAGAATTCCACAGGACTGTCTATATAGGCAGAGGTGTGTAAGGTTCGTAGAGCCATTTCGACGGCAACGAGAACCATAGGTAAGTTATAGGGTTTGGCGATATAATCGACCGCACCCAGCTCATGCCCTAAAGCAACATCCTGTGAAGAGCCCCTTGCTGTTACAAAAATCACAGGAATATCTTGTGTATCCGGATCTGCTTTGAGTCTTTTGCATACCTCAATCCCATCAATATCGGGAAGTCCTATATCTAATAATATGAGGTCTACACTTCCGCTTTTACATAAATCGATAGCTTCCATTCCACAAAAGGCAGGTATCGCTTCATAATTATGTAATTTCAGACTCTCACAAAGTATAAGGACCTCATCCCTGTTATCGTCCGCAACGCATACTCTAATACTTTTCATTTACACCTCATTCATTTCGCCAAATCTTTGCCTCCATCACTCATTCCTATATAAGTTTACCAGAAAATTTAAATTTTTGCCAAATTTTTATATTTAAGTTTAAACTATTATGGAATTATTGAATTTATATTAAAATAATTGATATATTTTGAATTTCTAAATAAAAAGATTGGAGATTATGCGTGAAGGTCCATTTGGAAAACCTGTAAAAAAAGATTTTCCTCTGATAAATATTACATCCTTAATTGATGTCATGTTTCTGCTTTTAATCTTCCTTGTTATTACGACGACATTCAATCCCCATCTGGGACTTTCCCTGCAACTTCCTGAAAGTAAAACAAATGATGAAATAAAAGATACAAACACATACAGGGTCATCATCGATTCTAAAGGGAACATTTATCTTGCCGAGAAAGATAGTAAGAGTTCCCTACCTATAACGATAGAGGAGCTGGAAAGAACACTCAAAGAAATAAAAGCAGAAAATCCCTCTGCTTCTTTAATTTTAGAATCTGATGCCGAAGTTCCTTTTAGAATAACCGTTAAGGTTTTTGACCTGGCTTTACAACTGGGTTATTCAGGCTTGACAATAGCGACAATTCCTGAAGAGAACAAAAATACAATATTAGAGAAATAGTCATTTTGATAATTATAGAATGAATACAAAATAGGTTACATAGGTTCTAATCGAGATAGAGTTGATTCTTTATCATCTTTAACATTTTTTACTTTTTCTGAAGATTCCATTTTTGTTGAATTATTGTCTACATCGACCTCTTGAATCTTTTCCAATGTCAGTGTTTTACTCATATATTCTTTTTTCCCCTCGATTGTATTGCTATCACTAATGGGAATATCTTCCATTAAAACTAAGAGGGAAGATTTTTCGCTTTTAACATCCCGTTTTATTTGTTTTTTTCTCTCTAAAATAGATTGGGAATGTGTTGATTCTGGATATTGTTTCAGAAAATTATCCAGTATCTCTGTCATTGAGTCCTTATCCCCTATTTCATGAGCAATATCACAATAACGAGCAACAATAAGGTATGTGTCCTCTTCTTTCCTCAGGTATTGTAATGACTTTTTAAGCCAATGGAGGGCTTCTTCTGGCTGTTTCATTTTCATATAAACATTTGCAATTCTTAAGTGTACAGATGGATGATGAGGATAAATCCGGGCGAGAACAAAATATTCATTTAAGGCCCCTCTCAAATCGTTCTTCCGTTCCAGTATTTCTGCAGGTCCAAAACGAGGAATATCGGGTGCTGATTCTTCACCCGGTTGGATAATACTCACAAATATTATTGTAATCAAGGAAATTAAACTTTGTGAATATAGAGCCGATGCAGTAATGAAAAGCCCTAATGCGGAAAGAACATAAAGAATGGGAGAATTTCGAAGCCATTCTTTCAATTGTAAAAGTTCAATGCCAAGTATAGCAAACATAATAATAAGGGATAGCAAGTCCAACCAAAAAGGATATTCGTAATTTTTTATCCATTTTCGATATAAAAGATAGACACCCCAAAAAAATAAGAAACCCAGTAAAAGGATACTGATAATATCTAAAAATTCCCATTCGAAATTGAGGATAAATTCTCGTTCATCCATTAATTATATCTTTATCTTATCTCTGTTAAGAATCTTATTTTAAACTAACTCATCATATTCGATATTATATTCTAAAATTTACTCAATAATTATAATCGGGCATAAATAAATTTTACCTTCCAGAATAATATGAGGGATTAAATATGAAGTTAGCAGTAATTGGTGGTGGTAGTTCTTACACTCCAGAATTGATAGATGGTGTATTTGCAAGGGAAGGGAAATTTTTATTTGATGAAATTTGGTTGATGGACCAGAATATACAAAGGTTAGAAATTAACCATTCTTTCTCAGAAAGATTAGCACAGCGATATGGAACATCTTGTAAGATATATAAAACAACATCAATCGACGAAGCAGTAAAGGATGCTCGTTATGTTTTAACTCAGATACGAGTTGGTCAAATGCTGGCTCGTATAAATGATGAAAAATTAGGACTTGAATACGGTATCATCGGCCAGGAAACAACAGGAATTGGCGGGTTTGCTTGTGCCCTTCGGACCATTCCTGTAATTTTAGAGATCGCTCACAGAATGGAAAAACTTTGTCCAAATGCGTTCCTGATAAATTTTACAAATCCTGCGGGAATTAATACAGAAGCAGTTATCAAATACAGTACAATTCGGACTATTGGCCTTTGCAATGTTCCTATTGGAATGATAATGCAAATTGTCAAATACTTAGGGGGCAGTCCGGAAGAGATTGAACTGGATTATATTGGTTTGAACCATCTATCCTGGGTGCGTAAATTCAAAAAGCAAGGTGTGGATATAACGCATGAGGTATTGCAAAAATTTTGGGAACATGCACATGAAGAATGGGAAGATGAAACAACACGAAACAATATGCTGGAGGCTATGAAAAGCCTAAATATGTTTTGCAACTATTATCTGCAGTATTACTACTCAACAGAGTCAGTCCTAAATCAATTGAGGAAAAAAGAAAAAACAAGAGGAGAAGAAGTCCTCGAAATTGAACAAAAACTGTTTGAAAAATATGCCAATCCTGAGTTAAAGGAAAAACCTGAGGAACTGAGTAAAAGAGGTGGGGCTCATTATTCTACTGCAGCACTGATGGTAATCGATGCTATCGAAAACGATAAAAAATCACGACAGATTGTGTGTTGTAAAAATAACGGAGCCATACCCACATTTGATGATGATGTATCTGTAGAGATTTCCGCTATTATTGATAAAGAAGGGGCTCATTCTATTCCTCAACCGGCACCGGAACATTCCATCCGCGGTCTGATGCAACTTATCAAGACTTATGAAACCTTAACTGTTCATTCCGCTGTCAAGGGAGATAGAGAACTCGCTTTTCAGGCGCTTTTAAGTCATCCGCTGATGCCTGATGCTAAGAAATGTAGAGAGTTGCTAAATAAAATTCTTGAGATAAATAAACAACATTTAAATAATTTTTTAATAAATAAAAAATAAAATAGAAGGAAAAACTTATGACGGCATTAACAGAAACAAACTTAAATGGTAAGGCTCCCACTCGAAGGGGAAAAGTAAGAGACATTTATGATTTAGGAGACAAACTTGTTCTGGTAGCCACAGACCGAATTTCTGCTTTTGACTGGGTAAATCCTACACCCATACCCGACAAAGGGAAAATTTTAACTCAATTATCGCTTTTTTGGTTTGAGATGATGAAAGACATTGCTCCCAATCACTTAATCTCAGCAAATTTAGAAGATTTTCCAGAAGAATTTCAAAAAAATCCTGAAATGTTTCAACACCGTTCCATGTATGTTCGCAAGTGTAAAATGTTGCCTGTCGAATTCATAGTTCGTGGTTATCTTGCAGGAAGTGGATTGAAGGAATATAAAGAAAAAGGCACTGTTTGTGGTATTCCACTACCTGCAGGGCTTGTTGAATCTAGTAAACTTACTGAACCTATTTATACACCCAGTACAAAAGCAGAAGAAGGACACGATATCAATATTTCTCCAGAAGAAGCAGGAAAAATTATTGGTGAAGAACTAAATCAAAAGGCCGCCAATATTGCCATAGAAATATATAAAAGAGCAAACGAATATGCTATTACCAAGGGGATTATTCTATGTGATACCAAATTTGAGTTTGGTCTACTGGATGGAGAATTGGTAATTGCAGATGAAATATTAACTCCAGATTCTTCTCGTTTTTGGCCCGCGGACCAATATGAACCGGGCAAAAGCCAGCCCAGTTTTGATAAACAATTTATTCGAGATTACCTCGAATCGGTAAAGTGGGATAAGAATTCTCCACCACCTCCATTGCCATCGGATATCGTGGAAAAAACAAGAGAAAAATACCTTGAAGCTTTCATACGATTAACAGGAAAAAATCTTCCATAATTCATGGAAGTTTGAACATAAAAAAACTTGTTTGAGAAGTAGTAAAAGGGATATGTTTAACTCTATATCGGATAAATTACACGAAGAATGTGGTATTTTCGGCATTTATAATCATAAATCGGCCCCAAACTGGATTTATTTAGGATTATATGCTCTTCAACATCGAGGGCAGGAAGGAGCCGGAATTGTTTGTTCCGATGGTACAACATTAACAGCCCATCGAGGGGTAGGACTCGTCAATGATGTTTTTCCTGCCCATAAGCTTGCCCGTGTCCAGGGACATATTGGCATTGGACATGTGCGATACTCTACCTTTGGTTCAAGCAATCTTCGAAATGTTCAGCCTTTTTTAGTTAACTATATCCACGGTTCTCTTGCAGTGTGTCATAACGGAAATCTGGTTAATGGTGCACTTCTACGGCATGAATTAGAACAAAAGGGCGCTATTTTTCAATCTACATCAGACACAGAAGTAATTATTCATCTTATCGCTCGTTCCACGAAAAAAACTTTTGTTGATGCAGTCATTGATGCATTGAAACAGGTAAAAGGGGCATTTTGCCTTCTCGTAATGAATCATGATGAATTAATCGCTGTTCGAGATCCTCACGGTTTCCGACCTCTATGGATAGGGAAAAAGGGAAGGTCCTTTGTTTTTGCAAGTGAGACCTGTGCACTGGATCTGGTAGAGGCCAAATGGATTCGTGAGGTAGAACCAGGAGAAGTCATTCATATAAAAGGGGGAGAAATGACAAGTATATTCCCCTTCCGAAAGGTTATCCCGAAACAGTGTATTTTTGAATTTATATATGTTGCCCGTCCGGACAGTGTAATTTTTGGTAAAAGTGTAGATTTGGTCCGCAAAGAGTTGGGGAGAGCCCTGGCAAGAATAGCCCCTGTAGAGGCTGATTTTGTCATGGCTGTTCCTGATTCCTCCAATCCTGCAGCATTGGGATTTGCCCATGAATCTGGTTTACCCTTTGATATGGGCTTTATCCGAAACCACTATGTGGGAAGAACATTTATCGAACCCGACCAAAAAATGCGAGATTTCGGTGTTAAAATAAAATTAAATCCATCAAAAGATACTGTCAAAGGGAAAAGGATTGTACTTGTAGATGATAGTATTGTTCGGGGGACAACTTCCCGCAAAATTATAAAAATGCTTCGCCGATGTAAAGTAAAAGAAATACACTATCGAGTGGCTTCTCCCCCAATCATTAACTCCTGTTTTTACGGAATTGACACACCTAATCGTGAACGGTTAATCGCATATAAAATGTCAAAACAGGACAAACAAGTGGACATAGAAAAAATTCGGAAATATTTAGGTGTAGACTCGCTCGCATATTTAACAATTCCCGCAATTCTTGAAGCAACTTTTAGTGATAAACGCATTTTTTGTACCGCTTGCTTTGATAACAACTATCCTACACCAACACCCTATGATTTTAATATTCCACCACGCAACCATAACACAATTAAAGACTCCAGTCTCGACGATATACGCCATAAATAGATAAAATTTATGGACTCGTTATAAAGTACATTTTTACAACTTTTATCAATTGATGGGTTTTGTAGGGAGTTTATTCGTTATTGATGTCAGGAGCGTCAATGGGTTCTTGTTGCCCTCTTCCACGACGCTGTCCAGGAGGGATTAAACCTGCTTTGTCCCCTGGAAATTTATTCTGTTTCCAGTCATAGGCTTTACGAAGAAACTTACGGATTTCATTTTCAAAATCGGAAAAAAGAAGATATAATTGAATTTTGGATTCTAAAGGTAGGTCCATAGAAATATTATCAATCCATTTTTGTTTTAACTGTGCCAATTCCATATCCATCTTTTGTAATAACGAGAATTTTTCTTCCAGTTGTTTTGCATCTCTTTTTTCTTTGTTGTGTATTTGTTTCCGTATCTCATTTGCTAAATCGTTGCGTTGACGAGTTTTCTCAAATAATACTTCTTTTTGTTCATTAAACCTACGAACTAAAATCACTGTTTGTTCATCATTCAATTTTAACTGTTTTGCTACTTTAGCCAGAAGTACTTGTTCCAGAACTTCACGAGCAGGCAAATCCCCTTCTGGAGGGGGTCCCATGGGTTCAGGTTGCATATCAGGTGTGGGTAGCACAGGTCCTTCCAGAGGTGGTGGTATAGGAACACCTTGCTGGAACCCCCCAGAACGAGGTGGACCTTGAAATCCCGGACGCATCGGTTGGGGAGGTTGTGCGAACGCGACGCTCAATAAATTTAAAAATACAACCGCAAAAAGAATCTCTAATATACATTTTTTCATAAACACAGTCTCCAAGTTTTATATTTGTTTGGATTAAAGCGATATATCTGAAATATCATATTCTTCTGTTTCCTCTGCAAGTGATAAAAGCAATTCTGATATTGTAATTTCATGCAGATCTTCCTCAAAAGGTTCTGAATAGATGTATTGTTCGCTAATACTACTTAATATATTTTCCTCTGAGAAAGGTTCGATCGCTGTTATAGAGTTATTTTGATTGTAATTATTATCATTACGGGCAACAGGACCTATTGTAGAAATAGATTGTGAAGTATTTGTATTCGTCAAATTTTGGTTTTCATAGTTGTAGTAAATAAAAGAAATACCAATAATAAGAAGGAATAAAAAAGCCAGAGAAGTAGCAAGCAGTTTATAATTCCACTGTAGAGAAGGAGTCCGTACCTTATATGAAGTATTTTTAACAGCATTTATCTGATAGGCTATTTTAGATGTTATAGCATCGGGTGCCGATTGGAGGGGTAAATTCTGGACATAGTACGATATATTCCGCCATTCTTCTAATCGTTTTCTACAATCAGAGCAATTTTGTAAATGCTCATTTTGTGTTTGATTTAGAAGGAGAAATCCATCTAATAATTCTGATATTTGTTCATCAGTCAAATGCTTCACTTTATAGTGATTCCTTTTTCGGTTATAACTTTTCTAAGTTGTGCTCGTGCTCGTGCTAAACGACTACGAACGGTACCTATCTGGCAACCGAGAACTTTTGCAATACTTTCATAGTCAAGCCCCTGCATTTCCCTCAATAACAGTATTTCACGATGTTCCGGTGTCAATTCCAGCATGCTTTGCTGAATAATCGTAGCAAATTCCTCCTTTTCCTGTGGAGCCCATACTTCCATATTATTTACAGGCTCCTTATGATTATAATTCCAAAAATTTAAAAGACGGGTAAGAAAGTTTCTTTTTCTCCGCTCATTACGGATTTGATTTAATGCAAGATTCCGCGCAATGCTGAATATAAAGGTTTTAAATTGGGCCTTAGGTTCTATCGTATGCAGATTTTTATACAAACGGATAAAAGTCTCTTGCACAAGATCTTCTGCATTCTGGACATTCCGGGTCAAATAAAGGCAGAGCGTATAAATAGGGGATTTGTATCGTTGTACAAGGCTGTCGAAAGCTTCATAATTTCCTTGTTTCGCTAATGCAACCAATTCCCAATCCTCTAAGGAACGCATTCTTTGTATTTACCTTTTATAAAATTAAACACCGTAACCCAAAACAAAGTTCCCATATATAAGAATAGGTGCTTATGCTTCTTTATTTTCTTTTTACACGCGGACCTTGAGGGGCGTCTTCAATAACCCAACCCTGCTCAAACAATTGATTGCGAATCATATCGGCTAATGTAAAGTTCTTATCCCTGCGTGCTTGCTGTCTTTGCATAACTTTCTCCAAAACCTCAGTAGGGACATCTTCTTCAAAATCAGGATTAAATAAACCCGTTACCTTATTCAATTTATTTAAAAGATTTATTGCATTCTGAGCCCCCTTTTCTCCTACTTTCCCCGCATCAACCTTCTTATTTACATCCCGTATAAAATCAAAAACAGCCCCAAGTGCGGACGAAATATTTAAATCATCATCTAATGAATCTACAAATAATTTCTCGCATAGTGAACTTTCTTCTACCAATTCATCTCCACCTCCTTTTATCTCATTAAGACGCAAGCGGAAATCGCGGATACGACGAATACTATTCGAAGCCGATTCGACCGTTTCAAATGTAAAATTATTAGGCTGTCTATAATGGGTAGCCATCAGGACCCATCGAATCGCAAGAGGTTCCAATCCCCGCTCTAAAAGGTCTCTCAAAGTGTAAAAGTTTCCCAATGACTTTGACATTTTCTTGCCATCCACTACAAGGTGTGCACAATGAAGCCAGTATTTCACAAAAGTTTTTTCTGTGGCACATTCTGATTGAGCAATCTCATTTTCATGGTGCGGAAACATATTATCTACTCCCCCGCAATGAATATCAAAACTTTCTCCGAGATATTTCATACTCATCGCAGAGCATTCAATATGCCAACCGGGTCTGCCTTTACCTAACTCCGTTTCCCAGAAAACATCTCCATCTTCCTCATCCCATGCCTTCCAGAGAGCAAAATCTCGTGCATCCTCCATTTCATATTCATCCGTATCAACCCTGCCACTTGCTCCTATTTTTAATTCTTCAATATTCATGTGGCTCAACTTTCCATATCGCGGAAATGAACTCAAACGGAAATAGATACTCCCTTCATGTTCATAAGTATGTCCTTTTTCTCTTAATTTCTTAATTATTTCCACCATTTCAGGGATATGTTCTGTTGCACGGGGATAAACATCAGCTCGTTCAATCTGGAGGATATCCAAGTCTTTGAAAAACGCTTCAATATAGAAATCTGTAATTTCTTTGAGAGGCTTTTCCGTTTCTCGACAAGTGCGTATTAATTTGTCCTCTACATCTGTAATGTTCATTACATGAAAGACATCATAGCCACGAAATCTTAAATACCGTTTCAACAAATCTTCAAAGATATAAGCACGAAAATTCCCGATATGGGCAAAATTATAGACTGTGGGACCGCAGGTATATAGTTTTACTTTAGGTGGTTCTAATGGAACAAAAGGTTCTAACTTCCGACTCATTGTATTAAAAAAACACACTGCCATTTTGTTTATCCTCTTTAATCAAAAACTTTTCCAATATTAAACAGGGAAACCCTCTACCTCTGATTATAGTAAATGGGATATAGAAACAAAAAAGTGGGCGAGGCGGGAATCGAACCCGCATGGCCTTACGGCCAACGGATTTTAAGTCCGTCGTGTATTCCTATTCCACCACTCGCCCACGACAAAGTATATGGAGGCGGCACCCGGATTCGAACCGGGGAATGGAAGCTTTGCAGGCTTCTGCCTTACCACTTGGCCATGCCGCCGTCTCTATCGTAGTAGTTTAATTTTACAATGAAGAGGTGGCATAATTCAAATATAGGAAACTTGCGAGATTAAAAATTACAATACTAAAAGATTAGATATGAACACAATTGAATACAAAATTGATAGCGAAAACAATATTATCTTTGTAAATAAAGAATGGGACCATTTTGCCCTTAATAACTTCGGGGAAGAATTTGTATCTGAAAAGGTAATCGGAAGAAACTTATTTGATTATATAAGTGGTATAACAGTTAGGCAAATCTATTTAGACCTTCTTAATAAAGTAAAAAAACAGGTGAAGTCTCCATAGACTTTCGATGTGACTCATCTACCTATAAAAGATATTTACAGATGGATATAAAACTTGAAAATAATAACATTGTGAGATTTGTGACAAAAGAAAAGAAAATATTGCAACAGGATTATATAAGGATTATCGACCCTAAATACCCAAAATCGATTGAACTTTTTCCTATGTGTTCATGGTGTAAAAAAATTAAAATGGAAACTGTATGGGAAGAATTGGACCAAGCAATAAATAAGTACGGGTTGCTAACACAAAGTGTTACACCCTCTTTAACTCATACAATCTGTGAAGAGTGCTACAAATCGCTTACTTCATTTATGTAATATCTCTGCATAGATAGATATTTAAAAGCATTTAAGAAAAATAAAACGAAAAGGAAACAAAGGAAAGATTTTATCTGCGTATTTTGGTGTCCTCTATGTTTAAGTTTCTTTCTCACGAAAGATAGAATGGAGGAATACGGAGGGAAAAGATAGAAGAAGCCATTAACAAATATCCGTTACTTGTGCAAGACAAATTGTTTTCCATCACCCATCATACCCTTTGTGAGGGGCTGTCATAAAAACATAAAAAATGCAATAAAAATCTCATATCGACGGAATTATTTCTACGAAGAACTTTCGGGCTCGTGGACCATCAAATTCACAGAAGAATACTGACTGCCAGGTGCCAAGAACCCGTTTACCATTCTGGATAATTATCTGCACGGAGGAGCCCATTATCGATGCCTTTACATGTGCCGGCGAATTCCCCTCCACATGACGATAATCCCCATCCCAGGGAATAATTTTATCCAGGGTCCGCTCTATGTCGTGCAACACATCCGGGTCCGCATTCTCGTTTATAGTTATCCCTGCGGTTGTATGGGGAACATAAACGCAGACAATCCCATTGTCTACACCGGATTCCTGAACCGCATGTTCGATATATGAGTCTATATTTATAAATTGTGTCCTTTTAGAACTTGTAATTGTGAACACTTTCATTTCTCAATACTCCAATGATTTCAAGTTTCTTAATCCTAATAACATGGGTAATGCAACCGCAATGATGGTTAATACTAACACAAGAATAATTACGGCCCCTAAAGCGAACCAGAAAGAACCGGGGCGTGTAAACTGTTCGAGGACGTGCCATTGAAGGATAACAGTTTGTGCTGCTACAACAATAGTTATGTAGAAAATACTCAGCAGGAGATTTAATGTTCCACCTAATCCCGAAACAATTCTTGCGGGGTTATCTTCTTCAAAACTGGGATAGAGTGCTCCTAAACCTACTGCAAGCCCGGAAAGTCCAAAATTCATAAGAATAATACTGAAAATAGTCATAAAATAATATAAGGGTGCTAATTGGAGCATGTAGCCGGATAGAATTGCAAGAGTTACCGTAAATGGGGCAGAGGTCATAACACTAAGCCAGAACTTCTGCCAGATTATCTGACGAAGTGTAATTGGGGCAAGACCGATAACCCAAAAACGATGTCCTTCCAAACTGATAAGAGGAAAAATAAAACGACTGGTCAGAGTAGCCAGAATTAGACTTAATGAGGCAATATTCATACAAGCCACAAAACTACGCCACATTTCTTGCTCAAAATATTTTGTGGTATTTCTTAAATTGGCAATATAAATAGCCATAATACCAAAAAAAATAATAAACTGGGACCATTGGGTCGCATCACGCCAAAATAATCGCACATCTTTAACAATTAAAGGTTGATATGGATATGGCAGAAATCTTAGTAGTGTATCCAGACGACCTAAAATTCCTTTGTTTGGAAGTTTGATTCTTTTATGTCCACTACCTTGTAAACCTGAAAAACCGGGATAGAATATCCAATTAGAAATAACAGAGCCTAAAAAGGTAAAGAATAGGGCATTGGACACAAGAAGTGCGAACCAGAATAAAACCTCTATAAACTGTCCATCTTTGGATTTTAAGACCCCTTCTGAAAACCAGTATGGGGGGAATATAGGGGATTGAACACGAGATGTAGCACTTAGAAATACGGGAAGAATTGTATCTTCACTAATTCGTGTTCCTTTTAGCATAGTGGTGATATACCAGAATAAAAACACAACCGCTAAAATACCGAATAATATCATGGTTCTCATTTTTATTTTTGGAAATATTAGTACTAATAATTGTGTAATGATATTTCCCCAACCTGCTGGGATTACGATAAAGGGTATAAAGAAGATAATAGATGAAATATAAAAGAAGATTGAGGTTTTTAAACTTAATCCGTACGCAAGAATGAGAGGAACCCCAAGGAAGGCAACAGACCAGGAACTAAAAGCAATACATTCTATAAAACGAACGAGAAACAATCGATGAAAGGGAATTGGCGTTTGTACGAGGAAGTGGATTTCCTCTGCTTTATAAAGGGTAAAGAATGCTATTAATATATTTGAGAATATGAGAAAAAGAAAAACCGCACTCATAAGTATCATAAACATCCGAGCCATTAATAATTCCCCGAAATTCACTTCAATCCCAGCCCTTGAACCGAAGGTCAATAACCAATTGAAACCTTCATACAATCCGAAAAAAATTCCTAACCAGATAGCAATTGCGGAAAATGTAATAACCGTAACTTTTAATTTGGATTCTTTGCGGATACTCAATATCTGATGTTTCAGGATATTTCGCTTGGCTTCCAAAATTGCTAAAATCTGACTCATACTTCTTATACTTCGTCCGTTTCTTTGGTTAATTCCAAAAATACATCTTCCAGATTTCCAGGGGTATTGGAAAGAGATTTTATATCTTCTACAGAACCAAAGGCACATAGTTTCCCTTGATGTATAATACCGATAACATCTGCAATTTCTTCTGCAATACTTAATGTATGCGTAGACATAAAAACGGTTAGCCCTTCTTTTTTTGTTTTTTCTTTTAAATAGTCTTTCACAAATCGTATATTTTTGGGGTCAAGACCTACCCAGGGCTCATCCACGATAACAATTTCGGGTTTATGTAAGAAGCAAGCAGTAAAAGAAAGTTTCTGTCTCATACCATGACTGTAATCTTCAATAAGTTGGTCAATCACAGAATTTAAACCAAATAGACCTACTAATTCCTCTGTTTTTTCCTTAAAATCTTTATCAGAAATTTGGTATAGGCCTGCAATAAATTTTAAGAATTCTCGTCCTGTCAATTTGTCATATAGAAAAGGATGGTCGGGCACAAAACCTATATACTTCTTTGCTATGATAGGGTTTTGTTGAATATCAATCCCTGCGATAAATGCTCGACCTTCAGTTGGACGCATCAAACCTGTTAGCATCTTAATTGTAGTTGTCTTCCCTGCTCCATTAGGTCCAAGAAAACAGAAGAAGGTTCCTCTGGGAACTTCAATACTCAATTTATTAACCGCAATTTTTTCTCCAAATTTTTTAGTCAGGTTTTCTGTTTTTATCATACAAACTCCATTCTCATAATTTTGCAAATCTTTTTCCTGGAAATTGCCTGACCCAACCTTTTATTTCCATTAAGGTTAGTGTCGAAAGTGCTTCTGATATAGATATCTGACAGGATATAGCTACTTCATCAACATATGAACCTTCGGAACTTAGAATGGATAGAATTTTCTTTTCTAAAGGGCTTTGTGGCGAAGCAATATAGGACTGGGACTGTTGAAAAATAGTTTCTTTTTTTTCGCTAATATCTGTTTGTAAAGGAACACTATAAGATGGTTTTATCGTCATTGATAAAGGAAGTTGAATGCTGTCAGGTAAACTATCATCAGGATACTGTGATGGACTATTTTCAATCTGTGCCATTTCATTTACTAAATTTTCACGAGCATATAAAGGGATTTCTTCGATAATATCCGAGATCTTTTCTACCAATTTAGCCCCCTGTCGAATGAGCGAATGAGGCCCTTCGCTATTAAATGAACCGATTGGCCCCGGGACAGCAAAAACAGTCTTGCCTTGTTCAACAGCATGCTGGGCTGTAATCAGTGCTCCGCTGTTTTTCCCGGCTTCGGTAACAATTGTGCCCAGTGAAAAACCACTTATGAAACGATTCCGTATAGGAAAGTTGTTTCCTAATGGTTTCGTCTGCATGGGGAATGTAGAAATAACTGCACCTTGATTTTGAATCCTTTCATACAGTTTTTTATTCTCTCGTGGATATATCACATCAATTCCACAACCCAAAAAAGCAATTGTTCTTCCTCCACACTCCAGAACGGTCTGATGGGCTATTGTATCGATACCCGATGCAAGACCACTTACAACTGTAAAACCTGCATTTACCAAACCTTGAGCAAAAAATTGTGTTACCTTACTCCCATAGGGACTGTATTTTCTTGTACCAACAATAGAAATAGAATACTGGTCTCTTCTCAATAAACTTCCCTTGCAATATAAAACCAAAGGAGGTTCGTAGATTTCTGCCAGAGAAATAGGATACTCAGGGTCATCTAAAGTTATAATCTTGACTTTATGATTTTCAATTAACTTTAGTTCCGTGTCCACATTAACCACTTCGCGATAATGTACAACTCTATGTGCTAATGTCTTACCGATTACTTCTGAAAGTGCTTTCTCAGACGCAGTAAGGACTTCAGACGGAGAACCATATCGGGCAATTAACTTTATAAAAGTTGTGGAACCGATACCGGGAATTAAAAATAGGGTTAACCAGTTCTTTTGCTGTTCTAATTGCATATAGACTCCCTGAACTACTTATCTGTAAGTTTTCTATAAAAGGCATTTCGATACCAGACCTCTCCCCCATGGTCCTGAAGTAAAAAATAGCCTTTTTGCGGTAGTTGTGCCAATGGTGTGTCAAACTTTCCAATAGGCATTGTCATCAGGGAGATATCCACATCAATTACTTTCCAGCCATTCATATACACTACAAGATGAGAACCTTTACAAGTTATATCAAAAGAATTCCATTCACCAGGAGGAAAGCACATATTAAACATTGGGGTGGCCACATCATATAAAGCACCGCAGTTTTGTTTATGTGGAGGATCCCCATAACATTCTAATACCTGAATTTCAAATCCTTTCTGTACAGGGTCTTTCAAGTCGGAACGAAAGAAAACACCACTGTTTGCTTTTGGCGTTAATTTAAATTCGATGTGTAATTCAAAATCAGTTACCTCTTCGCCTATATAAGCGATATAACCACCTGATTTAGAACCAAAAATATGAAATACATTGCCGGACAAAAATTCAAAACCTTCTTTTTTATTCTGTGATGTAACATTTTCCCATTTTGTTTGATTTTCGAGTGAGAACAAATCTATCCAACCTTCCCCTTGAGGTAGGGGGGTACATTTTCCGACAGGAATACGTTTCTGAATATCCTCTGAACCTTTAGTCGAACATGATGAAAAAATTATCAAAAGAAATGAAACAAGCAAAATTTGTGATTTCAAAAATAGACCCAAAGAATTATTCTTCTGTTTTTTCATATCAGATTCTCCTTATTATCAAGTTTAATATTCCTCTTTTATATCAAATTTACATAGATAATATCATCAGTTTAATATATTGATAAAAGATCGTATAATTATGTAATAAACTCAATTCAATTTGCTCTGTTTTATAAGGAGAAAAGTATGAAAGGAGTTGTATTAGCCGGTGGATTAGGAACTCGACTTTTGCCCCTAACTCGTGTTACAAATAAGCACCTTTTGCCTGTTTATAACAAACCCATGATTTTTTATCCCATCCAGACACTTGTGGACGCCGGGGTAAGAGAGATTATGATCGTAACAGGTGGAAATAATGCAGGGGATTTTCTTCGGTTGTTGGGAAATGGAGAAGATTTTGGATTAGGTCAACTTCATTACACCTATCAGAAAACAGAAGGAGGAATCGCTCACGCACTTGCCCTCGCAGAACCTTTTGTCGGTAAGGATAAGGTAGTCGTTATACTTGGGGATAATTTTACACAGAGCAGTATCAAAAAAGCAGTCGATAACTTTGAAAAACAACCTTCTGGTGCTAAAATATTTTTGAAGGAAGTCCCCAATCCAAATGAATTTGGTGTAGCAATAATTGAAAACGGAAAAGTAAAGGAAATAATAGAAAAACCTAAGGTCCCCCCTACAAACTATGCCGTCATAGGAATATATATGTATGACTCTGATGTATTTAATATCTGTAAAACACTAAAACCCAGTTCAAGAGGTGAACTGGAAATAACGGATGTTAACAATGAGTATATCCGACGCGGTACAATGACCTATGAATTTTTGGATGGTTGGTGGGCCGATTGTGGGAGTTTTGAAGCCTTACTTCGGTCAAACATACTTGTAGCAAGGGAAAACGGCGTACAAATCTAAAAAACAAAGGAAGAGTTACTATGGCTACAATTTATTATTGCAAGTATTGTGGCAGGCAAAGTACAAGTGCTCAATCATTAACTTCCTCCACATGCCCCAGACATCCCGAGGGACCCGGTAAAGGAAAACATGCCCCTTATGAAGGGGATGAGAAAAACGAATATGTATGCAAGTATTGTGGTAGGAAATTTTCATCCATTGCCAGTATGACTTCCAACACATGTCTCCGGCATCCTAAAGGTCCTGGAAAAGGACGCCATGACCCCATGCTTTAGCAATCCCACTTCTTTTGTAATGTAATTTTTATAGTTCAATTTTAAATGTTCCAACTGTTTGTTATAAAATTTAAACACTTTCGAAATAAGATTCGCCCGGGTGGCGGAAATGGCAGACGCGCCAGACTAAGGATCTGGTCCCAGAAATGGGGTAGGAGTTCAATTCTCCTCCCGGGCACCATAAAAGAAAACCCCCTTTACCTTAAAAAGGGGGTTTTTATTCTCTTAAACTTCAAAAAATAACAAGTTCGTTTCTTAACTCTTTATATGAGATTCGTTCTTATTAGACTGTTTTTTCTATTGCTTAATTAGATAAATCCCCACTTGTGTTCTGTTCTGCTAATTCTGTAACCTCTTGTTGGGTGGGGAAATTTTGAACGTCTACATTTTTATCCAAATTATCTATGTGTTGAGCATAGTATGCTTTGCCATAGTCGGTTAGAGTCCATATACCTTTCTCTGTTCCTTTCGCAATAATCCCCCTTTCAACCAAACCGATTCTAACCCAATGTAGGGTATCTTTCCAACGAGGGATATACTTATTATATGGCATGGGAGACAAATCATACTCATTAAGAATATGCTTCATCTTTTCATAAACACGCTCTATTACTTGCATACGAGGAGCCGTACCGCCAAACTCCATTATCGATTCAATCACAGGGAGGATAAAAGCCTTTTCGGGTGTTTTCAACCCCTTAGTTAATTTCCCTTCAGACGGAAGTTTTTTACTTGAAGGACTATCTTCCTTCTCTTTTTCCTTCTC
>CAKZKR010000004.1 GCA_937124615.1 uncultured bacterium | reverse complement strand
CGAGCAATTGCGATTTGCGGTTCGAGAAGGTGGACGGACAGTCGGAGCGGGTATCGTCAGTAAAATTATAGAATAATTATGTTGCTAAAGGAGATATAAAGTGAGTGTTCGGTTAAGAATTAAGTTAAAGGCATATGACCATAGGTTATTAGACCAATCGGCTAAGGCTATTGTTATAGTTGCAAAAAAGACAGGAGCCGGTGTTCGTGGTCCAGTGCCTTTACCGATGGAAATTCACAAGTATACGGTGAATCGCAGTCCGCATGTAGATAAAAAGTCAAGAGAACAATTTGAGATGCGTGTGCATAAAAGACTTATCGATATAATTAATCCGGGACAAGCCACAGTTGAAGAACTTACAAAACTGGCTTTACCTCCGGGTGTGGATGTGGAAGTTAAACAGTAAATGAAAACAAATTAACGATTAATAGTAAGGATATCCCAAGAATGGCAACGGGAATTCTGGGTAAAAAATTAGGAATGACGCGAATATTTACACAAGATGGGCAATGGATCGATGTGACTCTTGTCCAGGCAGGTCCTTGTGTAGTCATTCAAAGAAAGACAGAAAAAAAGGATGGTTATGAAGCTGTTCAGGTCGGTTTTGAGGATATAAAACCGAAACGCTGTACAAAACCTCTAAAAGGGCATTTTGAAAAAGCGGGTATTTTACCAAAACGGTTTTTAAAAGAATTTCGTGTGGATGCAGACAACCCGCTGAAACCCGGCGATGAAATCAAGTTGGATATTTTTAAGATTGGTGACCGTGTGGATGTCTCTGGAAAATCTAAAGGTAAAGGTTTTGCAGGTGTTGTAAAACGGCACGGATATAGTGGAGGACCTGGAACGCATGGCTCTAATTTTCACCGCCGGCCCGGTTCAATAGGACAAAGTGCCTATCCGGCAGAGGTATATAAAGGAAAGGGACTTCCAGGACACATGGGAAGTGTTCGTGTGACAGTACAGAATTTGGAAATTGTAGACATTGTTCCTGAAAAGAATTTGTTAGTAGTTCGTGGTTCTATCCCCGGTGCGAATGGGGGATTGGTTGAAATAAAGCACACCGTAAAAATAAAAAGGAATGCATAAACCATGGCTGTAATACCGGTCATCGATACACAAGGAAAAATAAAATACGAACGGGAAGTAAAACCAGAAGTATTTGATGCACCTGTTCGCGAAACGCTGGTCCATGAAGTGATACGGGCATTGCGTAGTTCTCTTCATACGGGCCAACATAAAACCAAAAATCGTGGAGAAGTTAGTGGTGGTGGTAAGAAACCTTATCGCCAGAAAGGGACAGGAAATGCTCGTCATGGGAGCACCCGTGAACCACAGATGAGGGGTGGCGGTACAGTGTTTGGACCCTGTCCCCGTGAATACCGTATTGATGTTCCTGTTAAAAAGAAACGATTGGCGTTATGTAGCACACTAAGCGACCGATTGAGAAATCAGAGGCTTTTTGGACTCGCGGGATTAAAGTTCGAACAGGTTAAAACAAAAGTAGTTGCGGACATTTTAGCCAAAATACATCCAGAAGAGAAAAAGACGCTCATTATCACACAAACGATAGATAAGAATATCGTGCTTTCCACTCGCAATATCCCTAATGTTGAAGTGAGAACAGCAAATGATGTAAATGCGTATGATGTATTATGGGCCTACAAAATTTTTATACAAGAAGAAGCCATTCCTTCTTTGGAGGAAAGATTGTCATGAGTTACGAAGTATATCACATTATCAAAAAACCCGTCATAACGGAAGAATCACAGATACAAACTGCAAAAGCAAATCAATATACTTTTCAGGTTTCATCGAAAGCCAATAAAATCCAGATTAAACAAGCAGTCGAGGCCATGTTTCCCGGTGTTCATGTGGTTAGCGTGAACACCATGAATTATAAAGGTAAAACACGAAGAAATTTTAGAACCCGTCAGGTAGGTAAAAAAGCCAATTGGAAAAAGGCAATAGTTACCCTTCGAGCGGGCGAGAAAATTGAACTCGTTTAGGAGCAATAAACAATGCCGGTAAAAAGATTTAAACCCTATACCCCGTCGCGTAGACAAATGACGGTGGCTGATTTTTCAACCCTGACAAAAAAAGATCCGGAAAAGAATTTGTTAATATCGTTCAAGCAAAAATCAGGACGAAATAATTTGGGTCGTATTACAGTTCGTAGGCGTGGAGGAGGACATAAACGGCTTTACAGAGTTATTGATTTTCGTCGTAATAAAGACGGTATTCCCGGTAAAGTAACTTCTATTGAGTATGACCCAATGCGTTCTGCAAATATTGCCCTTATTACATATCTAGACGGAGAAAAGAGATATATCCTTGCTCCGCAAGGATTAAATGTTGGTCATACTATTATGAGTGGCGAAAATGTTGACTTTGAAATTGGGAATTGTTTGCCTCTAATCAAAATTCCGTTAGGGACCATGGTCCATAATGTTGAGATTACCCCAGGGAAAGGGGGGCAATTAGCCCGTTCTGCTGGAAACAGTTGCCAGATACTTGCCAAAGAGGGAAGGTTTGTCATATTGCGAATGCCGTCCGGCGAAATGAGGAAGGTTTTAAGCAATTGTCGAGCAACCATTGGAGTGGTAGGAAATGAAGAGCATATTAACATCAGTTTAGGTAAAGCGGGTCGAAGCCGTTGGTTAAGTCATCGTCCTAAAGTTCGTGGGGAAGTTATGAATCCTGTTGACCATCCCTTAGGGGGAAGAACTCGCGGTGGTAGACATCCTGTAACTCCATGGGGAAAACCGACCAAAGGGTATAAGACAAGAAAGAAAAATCATAGAACAAATAAATACATCTTAAGAAGAAGAAACGAGAAATAAGTAGGAGATAAACAGTGCCTCGTTCACTAAAAAAAGGTTATTTTATAGACCAATCGCTGTTAGATAAGGTCCTAAAGCAACAAAGTTCGGGTGACAGAAAAGTAATAAAAACATGGTCCCGTCGTTCTACTATTATTCCTGAAATGGTGGGACTGACCGTGGCTGTTCACAATGGCAAATCTTTTATCCCTGTGTTTATAACAGAGAATATGGTTGGCCATAAGTTGGGTGAGTTTGCTCCAACACGAGTTTTCCATGGACATCCGGATAGCAAAAAGAAATAGGAGTTAAAGCATGATTACCGCAGAAGCCCATTTGAGACATTTGCAAATAGCCCCTCGTAAAGTACGATTGGTAGTAGATTTAATCCGCGGATGTAAAGTTGCAGAGGCAAGAGATATACTGAATTTTACCTTAAAGCGATCAGGAGAGCCTCTCGTTAAACTTTTGCAGTCTGTTGTTGCCAATGCGGAAGAAAAAGCAAGACAGAAAAAGGTAAGAATCGATACAGACGAGATGCAGATTACGGAAGTTCGTGTTGACCCCGGAAGAATTGTTCGCTCTTATCAGTCGGCACCTCGGGGTCGCGCAGTCCGTGTTCGTCATCGTCATTCGCACATACACATTGTTATTGCAGGCGAAGAAAGAAAACCAACACCCGCAAAGAAAAAATAAAAGGAGAAACGCGTGGGACAAAAAGTTCATCCATTTGGCTTCCGATTAGGAGTCATCGAGAAATGGTCTTCGATTTGGTATAACGAAAAAGAATATATATCTCTATTCCATGAAGACCTAAAAATTCGTGAATACCTTAAAAAGAGATTGTTTGCTGCAGGTATAGCCCGTATTGATGTAGAACGTGCGGGGAAAAGGATAAAAATTCTTGTATACACTGCAAGACCGGGTCTTGTTATAGGTCAGAAAGGGGTCGAATTGGAAAGACTCAAAACCGAGATGGAAATTCTATGTCCCGAAAAGATAATAAATTTGCAAATTGTTGAAGTAAAATTGCCGGAAATGAATGCCCAATTGGTAGCGGAAAACATTGCTATTCAAATAGAAAAACGAGCATCGTTCCGTCGTGCCATGAAACGAGCGGTTGAAAGTGCGCTCCGGGCAGGAGCGAAAGGTATTCGTATCCGTGTTGCGGGGAGATTGAATGGTTCTGAAATTGCCCGTGCTGAACAAACACACGAAGGTAGTGTTCCTCTTCATACTTTAAGAGCATGGGTTGATTATGGAGTTGCGACGAGTTTCACAACTTACGGAACGATTGGTGTAAAAGTATGGATATATTTAGGGGATGTTGAACACAAAAAGTTTGTCTCCGGTGTTGCGGGTGTAGAGACTATGCGAATGACTCCTTCTCGTGAACGTACCGGGAGACCTGCTCGAAGAGCACCCCATAACAAACAAACGAATGGTTGAGGAGTGTCAATATGTTATCTCCAAGAAGAACAAAATACAGGAAGCAACAACGCGGTAGAAGATGCGGGGTTTCTAAAGGTGCAACAGAAGTTAATTTTGGCGAGTATGGTCTGAAAGCACTGGAAACCGCATGGATTACTGCGAGACAAATAGAAGCGGCTCGTATCGCAATTACACGACACTTAAAGCGTGGCGGAAAAATCTTTGTTCGTGTTTTCCCCGATAAGCCCATTTCCAAGAAACCCGCAGAAACCCGTATGGGTAAAGGAAAAGGAGCCCCTGAAGAGTGGGTTGCGGTTGTAAAAAGAGGCCGTATCCTCTTTGAAGTGGAAGGGGTAGAACAAGGATTAGCAGAAGAAGCGTTCCGTTTAGCAGGACATAAATTGCCCATAAAAACCGTGTTGGTAAAACGAAGTTAATCCTATATAAGAGGTAAATTGATATGCAGGCGAAAGATTTAAGAGATAAAAATAATGAAGAATTATTAGTACTCCTTGATGAGAGAAAAAAAGAACTGATTAATTTTCGATTAAAATTGGTGACCGGAGTTGTTGATAATGTCCGGGCCGGTCGTCTTGCCCGTAAAGATATTGCAAGGATAAAAACCATATTAAAAGAACGCGAATTGGCTGAGCAAGGAAAAGGTAAAAGGAAAAAGTAGAACTGTTTAAATGGAGAATTAGGGATTGCGAATTATGAGATCAGAAAGTAAAAAATTAGTAGGGTTAAAAAAGGAACTTGTTGGAGTTGTTACAAGTGATGCTATGAATAAAACTATTACTGTTAGTGTCGAACAGTTAAAACTCCATCCACTTTATAAAAAGGGTATCAAACGAACAAAGAAGTATAAGGCCCATGATGAAGAAAATAAAGCCAAAGTGGGGGACCTTGTCCGTATTCGGGAATGTAGACCTTTAAGTAAAACGAAACGCTGGGTAATGATAGACATAATCCAATCTGCGGATATTCTCCGAAAGAAAAGCACAATAGATGAATCTTTGCAGATAGATGAAACACAAGAACTTATCAGTTCCGAACCACCAGCAGAGGAGTAAAGATTCCAATGATTCAGATATATTCAAGGTTAAAAGTGGCCGATAATTCAGGAGCCCGTGTCATCCGTGTTATCCAGGTTACGGGTAGTTCCAAACGCCGTTATGCGGGCTTAGGTGATATTATAACAGCAAGTGTAAAAGAAGCTATTCCAAATTCAAATATTAAGAAAGGGGAGGTCGTGAAAGCGGTGGTTGTTCGTATGCGTCGCGATACACAACGCCCGGATGGAACGACCATCCGTTTTGACTCGAATGCAGCAGTGATACTTAACAATCAAGGGGAACCTCGGGGAACACGCATTTTTGGACCCGTAGCTCGAGAATTGAGAGAAAAAGGGTTTATGCGGATAGTTTCCTTAGCCCCAGAAGTATTATAGGATGGAGGTCTGTTTCATGCATATTCGTAAGAAAGATACCGTAGTTGTAATTCGTGGAGAATATAAAGGTAAAAAAGGTAGAGTTCTGGAAGTTTATCCCAAAGAACAAAAGATTCTGGTAGAAGGGGTAAACATAGTAAAGAGACATACCAAACCTTCCGCAAGGAACCAAGCAGGTGGTATTGTTCAAAAGGAAGCACCTATTCATATTTCCAATGTAGCTCCCTGGTGCGAAGCAATCAATGCACCGTCAAAGATAAAAATGAAACGATTAGAAGATGGTCGCCGAGTTCGAGTTTGGGAAGCGACCGGTGAAGCATTAGATTAAAGAAGGAGAAAGAAACCGTGGCTCCAAGGTTAAAAGAGAAATATTTCAAACAAATTGTTCCTGAGGCAATGAAAATTTTTCAATACAAAAATGTCATGCAGGTTCCACGATTGGAAAAAATAGTCGTAAACATGGGCGTCGGAGATGCTACTCAGGATGCACGACTTTTAGAAGTTGCGGTTAATGAGTTAGGTATTATAACGGGACAAAAACCGCAAATTCGTAAGGCGAGGAAATCTGTGTCAAATTTTAAATTAAGAAAAGGTGTCAGTATTGGTTGTCGTGTAACTTTGCGTGGTGACCGAATGTATGAATTTATGGACAGACTGTTCAATGTGGCTATTCCTCGTATTCGTGATTTTCGCGGTGTCCCTACGAAATCTTTTGACCCTTTTGGCAACTATACATTAGGATTGAAAGAACAAACAATTTTTCCAGAAATCAATATCGATAGTGTTCAGCGTGTTCGTGGGATGAATATTACCTTCGTGTTTAAAAACTCAACATCTGCGGATACGAATCGTGAGATATTAAGAATGTTTGGAATGCCATTTACAACATAGGAGTTTATATTGTGGCTAAAAAATCTTTAATGATAAAAGCAAGTAGACCTCCCAAATTCAAGGTCCGCAAATACAACCGTTGTAAACGCTGTGGAAGACCCCGTGCGTTTATGCGTGACTTTCAGATTTGTAGGATTTGTTTCCGTACTTTGGCTTTGGAAGGTAAAATTCCCGGCGTAACTAAATCGAGTTGGTAAATAAAAAAAGGGTAAGTATATGTCTATGAATGACCCCATCAGTGATATGTTAACACGAATTCGCAATGCTACACGAGCAGGACATTTAACCGTAGAAATTCCTGCGTCCACAATAAAAGAGGAAATCTGTAAAGTTCTTATGAAGGAAGGATTTATTGTAGATTACAAATTGGATACGGAAGGGACACTTCCCATGATAACGATTCGACTTAACTATACAAAAGACCGTCGTTCTGTTATCCAGGGAATCCGAAGAGTTAGTAGGCCCAGTGTCCGTAGATATGCAGGCTATCGTGATTTAAAGCCTGTTCGCAGTGGTTTTGGTATCCAGGTGATCTCAACCCCTAAGGGTATTATGACAGGTCGTGAAGCAAAGAAACATAAACTCGGTGGCGAAATTATTTGTGAAGTATGGTAACCCAAAACAATTTGAGATAAAAGAAAGGGATAAACAGTGTCGCGGATAGGTAAATTGCCAGTGCCCATTCCAGAGGGTGTGAAATGTGATTTACAGGGAAAAACCCTGACGGTAACGGGACCTAAAGGAACGCTACAGAGAACCTTTCATCCAGAGGTCATTATAAATATTGAAGATAAACAAATTATCGTCCAAAGACCCAGTGATAAAAGAGAACACAAAGCATTGCATGGACTGACCCGTGTTTTAATAAATAATATGGTGATTGGTGTTACGCGTGGGTATCAGAAAACGCTACTGATAGAAGGTGTTGGATACCGTGCTTCTTTACAGGGAAAGAATTTAAACCTTACATTAGGTTTCAGTCATCCCGTTAGCGTAGAACCGCCACCCGGAATTACTTTTGCGGTTGATAATCCACAGACCATAAAAGTTATTGGCATAGATAAAGAAATGGTAGGGCAGATTTCTGCAAATATCCGTGCATTGCGCGAACCCGAACCCTATAAAGGTAAGGGCATCCGTTACGATTATGAACGCATCCGTAGAAAAGAATCTAAAGCAGGTGGTAAATAACGAATAGGATAGTAGAACTATGAAAAAAATTTATCAAAAAATGGCTCGTTTAGAACGCAGAAAGAAAAGAATTCGGAAAAAGATTTTTGGAACACCTTCATGTCCAAGACTTCGTGTTACCAAAACATTGAATCATATTTACGCTCAAATAATTGATGATACACAGGGCCGGACTTTAGTTTCTACTTCGTCGGTTCAATTAAAAATTAAAGGTGGGAATACAGAATCCGCCAAACAGGTAGGGACTATCCTTGCTCAAAAAGCATTAGCCTTATCAATCCCCTGTGTTGCATTTGACCGTGGAGGATATTTATATCATGGTAGAATTAAGGCTCTTGCAGATTCTGCACGAGAAGCAGGATTAAAATTCTAAGGAGAATATAAATTATGATGGAAAGAAAACCAAGAAGAAATACTGAAGAAGATGATGTTATAGTTGAGCATCAATCTACAGAATTTATAGAACAGGTTATCCGTGTTAGCCGGGTGGCGAAAGTGGTAAAAGGTGGAAAGCGATTTAGTTTCTCTGCTCTTGTTGTTGTCGGTGATGGGAATGGGAATATTGGTGCTGCTATCGGTAAAGCAGGAGAAACAGTTGATGCTATTCATAAAGCAACAGAAAAAGCAAAGAAAAATATGTTCAAAGTTCCGATTGTAGAAACAACCATTCCTCATGAAGTATTGGGAAGAGCGGATGCAGCCCGTGTTCTTTTAAAACCGGCATCTCGCGGGACAGGAATTGTTGCGGGGGGGCCTGTGCGTGCGGTTTTAGAGGCGGCAGGTTATTCAAATGTTTTAACAAAATCATTAGGTTCTAACACCTCCGTAAATGTAATTTGGGCTACATTAAATGGCCTTCGTCAATTAAAAACCCGTGAAGAGAACTTACAAATAAGAGGATTGAACAATCCGTTCAGGAAAACAAAATCAAAAGACGAATAAAAACTTAAGCCAAAAAGGGAAAAGACGATGGAACTACATACATTAACATATAAAGAAGGTGCGAAAAAGAGAAAGAAACGCGTTGGAAGAGGTCCCAGTTCAGGACATGGCAAAACTTCCTGTCGTGGGCATAAAGGAGCCCAGTCCCGTTCGGGTTATAAGACAAAACCAGGATTTGAAGGTGGACAAATGCCGTTACATCGTCGGTTGCCTAAACGCGGGTTTCATCATATCAAACGGTTCCCTGTATCGATTGTCAATGTAGAAATGCTTGAAAAATTCTTTGATGCAGGGTCTACGATTACTACGGAAGAGTTGATTAAGAAAGGCTTAGCAAAGAAACTTAAGGGTGGTGTAAAGATTTTAGGAAAAGGGGAACTGACAAAAAACTTTAATGTAATAGTTCAGTCTGTTTCTCCTTCTGCACAACAAAAAATTGAAAGTGCCGGTGGAACGGTTACATTACAGAAAATAAAAGAAGAGAATTCAGAAGAAAACCAAAACTCATAATATCATGAGAGGAGCAATTCGGTGTCTCAACCTATAGAGGCTTTCAAAAATGCATTCAGAATACCGGAACTAAAAAGCCGAATTATTTTTGCTCTCGTTATGTTAGCGATTTACAGACTCGGCTGTCATGTTCCAGCCCCCGGTATTGACGGTGCTGCATTAGCACAAAAGATTAGCCAGGGTGGGGGATTGTTAGGTTTCTATGATATGTTTAGTGGGGGTGCGTTTGCACGCGCCACTGTTTTTACTTTAGGTATTATGCCTTATATTACAGCATCTATTATCTTATCCCTCTTAATCCCTATAATTCCTGCATTAGAAAAATTACAAAAAGAAGGACAGCAAGGACAGCAAAAAATTAATAGTTATACACGATATGGAACGATTGTTCTTTGTATTATTCAATCTATAGGTATAGCGTGGTTCTTACAAGGATTGGGTAGAGAAATCGTTCCAAATCCGGGACCTATGTTCATTTTCACTTGTATTTTATCTTTTACAACAGGTGCCGCATTTGTTATGTGGATAGGGGAACAGATAAGTGAATTTGGCATTGGTAATGGAATGTCGTTAATCATCTTTACGAGTATCGTTTCACGCATGCCGGCCGCATTACGACATCTTATTCAGTTGGTATTTGTATCAAAACAATTGAATATGTTTCAAGCACTTGTCCTTATTTTTCTGATGGTTGCCGTGATAGCAGGGGCCATAGCCATAACAACAGGGCAACGCCGAATTCCCGTTCAATATCCCCGTCAGGTAAAAGGGAGAAGAGTTTCGGGTGGGCAGAAAACCTATTTGCCCCTCCGCGTAAATCAGGCGGGTGTTATTCCAATTATTTTTGCGAGTTCAATCCTTTCACTTCCTGCGTATCTGGGGGATGCCATACGCATTCCTGTTATCGAATGGATTCTTCGAGAACTGTTTTACCCGGGGAATATTGGATATGCTATATGTTATTCGGGATTAATAATTTTCTTTTCATTTTTCTATACTGCAATTACTTTTAATCCTGTAGAAATAGCCGACAATATGAAAAAATATGGCGGTGTAATAGTGGGTGTCCGTCCGGGCAAAGCCACAGCGGAATACTTAAATCACATTATGACACGAATAACCCTTGCAGGTTCAATATTCCTTGCAATTATTGCACTGCTTCCTGAAGGTGTTTACTTCTTTATAAAAGTTCCCGACTGGACTATTGTTCAATTTTTTGGTGGAACCAGTTTGTTGATTCTGGTTGGTGTAGCATTAGATACAATTAAACAAATAGAACAGCATTTATTAATGAGACATTATGATGGTTTTAGTGGAAAAGCGGGACGAATTCGTTCTCGTAGGAGTTTTTAGTTCACAGATAATATTTATATGTTGAATTTAATTTTATAAGTTGTTATAATACAAAATCTTAATTCTATAAAGGTAATAAAATGCGGTATGGTAGTAATTCGCTCTGAATGGGAGATAGAATTACTCCGCACTGCAAATCAGATAGTTGCTGAGGTCCTTGCGACTTTAGCAGAGCATATTACTCCGGGAATTACAACAAAAGATTTAGATAAAATTGCCGAAGAAATGATACGCGAACGGGGGGCGACCCCGTCGTTCAAAGGTTATCGTGGTTATCCTGCGGCAACTTGTATATCGATAGAGGATGAAGTTGTTCATGGGATACCGGGAAAAAGGATGCTAAAAGAAGGAGAAATCGTGAGTATCGATGTTGGAACATGTTACTGTGGTTACTATGGTGATGCGGCTATCACATTGCCATGTGGCCCAATCGATGCTCATCGAAAAAAATTGATTGAAACGACCGATTTAGCTTTATCAAAAGCCGTACATATAGCAAGAGAAGGAAATACAGTAAACGATATAGGAAAAATAATAGAAGATACTTGTAAAAAAGAAGGTTTTTCTGTTGTCCGTGATTTTGTTGGACACGGTATTGGTACAGAAATGCATGAGCCCTTGCAAATACCAAATTTTGATACTGGAAAACCAGGAATAAGACTCAGGAAAGGTATGATACTTGCTATAGAACCGATGGTAAATATGGGTTGTTCAGCTGTTCGTATTCTGGATGATGGTTGGACAGCGGTAACCCGTGATGGTTTACCCAGTGCTCATTTTGAACATAGTATTGTTGTCCGTGAAGATAAAGGAGAAATCCTTTCATATAGCGAAAGGCTTATATGGGGACAACAAAATAATTAGAGGTATTGATATTAATATAGTATGAAAGAAAAACCTATAGAAATTGACGGTGTTGTTGTAGAGCCACTACCGAACTGCATGTTTAAGGTGCAGTTAAAAAATGGACACACAATACTTGCTCATGTTTCAGGAAAAATGAGAATGAATTTTATAAGAATTTTGCCGGGTGATAAGGTTAAGGTTGAAATGTCTCCCTATGACCTTACTCGCGGTCGTATTACATATCGATTTAAACAGTCAGGTCCATCAAACGAATAAAAAGGAAATGGAACGATTATGAAAGTAAGAAGTTCTGTAAAAAAGATTTGCGAGAAATGTAAAATTATTCGTAGACACGGACAAGTCCGTGTTATTTGCGATAACCCGAAACATAAACAAAAACAGGGATAAATAAGGAGAGTTAAAGAATGGCTCGTGTTGTAGGTGTTGATTTACCCAAAGATAAAAGAGTTGTAATAGCACTGTCGTATATTTACGGAGTAGGTCCGGCCCGTGCACTCGAAATTTTGAAGAATACCAATATTAGTCCGGATATACGCGTTCGTGATTTAACCGACGAACAAGCAAATATTATTTCGTCTTATATGCAAAATCACTACAAAGTAGAAGGGGACCTCCGTCGTGAAATATCTGCAAATATAAAGCGACTGATGGATATTGGAAGTTATCGCGGGACACGACATAAAAAAGGATTGCCTGTTCGTGGACAACGGACACATACAAACGCCCGAACACGGAAAGGTCCCCGTAGAATTGCATCTAAGAAGAAATAAATATGTAGTAATAAAAAACAACATCGAATTATAAAAATCAAAAGGAGATTTGTCCGTGCAAAGAGATAAAGGCAAGTCAAGAGCAAAAAAGAAAAAAGTCGTATTGGGGATAACATCTGGAAATGCCTATATCCAGGCCACATTCAACAATACCATTGTTTCCATAACAGACCATTTAGGAAATGTTATTTCCTGGTCCAGTGCAGGACAGGTAGGTTTCAGTGGTTCCCGTAAAAGTACGGCTTATGCGGCGCAGTTAGCTGCAGAACAAGCCAGTAAACGGGCTCTGGAGATGGGACTTCGAGAAGTTTGTGTATTCGTTAGTGGACCGGGTGCCGGTCGTGAATCGGCCATACGGGCGATTCAAGCCGCGGGGTTGAATGTGACCATGATAAAAGATACGACCCCAATTCCTCATAACGGTTGCAGACCTCGAAAAAGAAGAAGGGTATAACTTCTGTTTCAATATAAATTAAAAGGCTAATTAAACAATACGCATAACCATAAATTAAAAGGGTATAACCAAATGGTAGCAAAAGATTTTAATATTCCAGAAGTTGTTCAGTTTGACTCGTCCTCCAATGACCGTTATGCTCGGATTATTGTAGAACCTTTCGAAAGGGGATATGGTGTAACTGTAGGAAATGCCTTACGGCGAGTCCTTCTTGCCTCGTTGGAAGGAAGTGCTATTACCGCTATAAATATAGATGGGATATATCATGAGTTTTCTGCAATCCCTGGTTTTCAGGAAGATGTTACAGACCTCGTTTTAAATCTGAAACGCTGTCAAATTGCATTAAATCAGGGAGATTCTCTTATATTTTCCTTTCAGCATGAAGGGGAAGATATTATTCATGCTAAAGACCTATTTCATGGACAACCTATTGATGTTTTTAATCCGGACCATGTTATTGCGGTACCTGTTCGTAGTGATGCGAAACTAAAGATGGAAATTAAAGTTTCTCGTGGAAGGGGATATATTCCCGCAGAAGAATTAGAATTAGGACATGCAGAACGGGGGACCATTTATTTAGATGCGAGTTTTTCACCTGTAACCAAAGTAAATTTCTTAGTAGAAGATGCCCGTGTCGGTCAAAAGACAGACTATGACCGGCTTATCCTCGAAATATGGACCAATGGTTCTATTACGCCTGAACTTGCATTGGAACAAGCCTCATCTTTGTTGATTGACCATTTGCGTATATTTGTGAAACAAGAAAAGGTTGAAGTGAAACGAGAAGATGAAGAAGAGAGCGAAGAAGATATTGTTGAAATAAAAATGAATACGCTCCTTCTCAAACCAATTGAACAAGTAGAATTTCCTCAAAGAGCGTTAAATTGTTTTAAAAAAGCAGGTATTCAAAACCTGGGGGACCTCGTGGTCTATACAGAAGACTCCCTTTCTAAACTGCCGAATTTAGGTGCTACAACGATTGAAAAAGTGAAAGAAACACTACAAAAATTGGGATTAAGTCTGGGGATGAAAAAGGGACAGAGTGCAAGTCCCCGTTCAAAACGGATTCCTGTAGAATTTCATGAGCCCGGAGTTCAGGGACAGGTTAGCGAGGCAGAAAATTTATTAGTAGAAAGAATGATAGAAGAAGAACAAGAAAATGATTAAATAATATTGTGAGGAGTTTGAACCATGCGACATCGTAAAGCAGGAAGAAGATTAGGTAGAAATACTTCCCATAGACAGGCACTTATGCGTAGTTTAATGTGTGCCTTGTTCCGTCATGATGCGATTGAGACGGGACTTATGAAAGCAAAAGAATTAAGAATGTTTGCCGAACCTTTAATTACCCTTGCTAAGGTCGATTCGGTCCATCATAGAAGATTGGCTTTTGCTCGCCTTCGGGATAATGATGTAGTATCACGATTATTTAAAGAAATTGCTCCGGCTTGTGCCAATCGTTCCGGTGGATATACGCGTATCCTTCGGCTTGACCATAGGTTAGGAGATGGTTCCCCTCTGGCACGAATTGAAATCATTGATATGGTCGAAGAAAAGGAAGTAAAGAAACCGAAAAAAGAAAAGAAAGTGAAACAAGAAAGCAAATAATAGGAAAGGGAGGTATATGCCCTTTGGATTACAATTGTATAGTGTTCGTGAACCTGCAAAAAAAGATATAGGGGGGACATTAAAAAAAGTTCGCGAGATTGGGTATGAATATGTTCAATGGAGCGGGATGCCCGATTTAACTGCAAAAGAAATCCGTGATGCATTAGAGAAGGCTGACTTAAAAGCAGTGGCAGCCCATATAAGTGTGGAAAGTTTTGAGCGAAATTTTGAGGAACAAGTAGAATTCTGGAAGACAGTAGGTGTAACAGATGTGGCTCCCGGTGGAATGATGTCCGATTGCCGTTCCGATGCGGAAGCATGGTTAAAAGGTTGTGCAAGATTGGATGCCCTTGGTGCACGACTTCGCCTAAAAAATATTAGATTATCCTATCATAACCATGACTGGGAACTTCAGACCTTTCCAAATCAATCTTCCTCAAAATTGGATATGCTTCTTCAATCCACTTGTTCAGATAATCTCTTTGCAGAATTTGATTTAGCATGGTTATATATAGGAGGGTCTAACCCTGCCGACTGGTTAAAAAAGTATCCAAAACGGTGTCCTGTTATCCATGTAAAGGATACCAAAATAGAGAAAAAACTTGTTGGCAAGAAACATCTATTTGTTCCATTAGGGAAAGGTGAACTTAATTGGGAAGAAATCCTTCCCTCTGCTAAAGAAGCACAGGTGGAATGGTATATTTATGAACAAGATTCGTTTCAGGGAGATATATTCGAAGAAGTAGCGGAGAGTTATGATTTTCTGAAAAAACACATTTCAACATAAGAGTAGAATATGACACACCTAATACATCAATCCCCTAAAGTAGCCTTGCAATTATATACAGTCCGTGATGAATTGAAGAAAGATTTTGATTATACACTTAAACAAATTGAAGAAATGGGACTCCGGTATGTAGAAATTGCTGATACAGGAACGCTCACTATTCCCGAGTTTACAAAAAAATTGGAACAATACAATCTGAGGCCTATAAGTACACATGTAGATTTTTTATTATTGCGTCAAAATCCTCAAAGTTTTTTAAATGAAGTTCAGGAAGCGGGTATCAACAAGGTTGTTATTCCCTGGATTGACCCTCAAATATGGCAGGACGAGACAATATTATCTCAGGTTCTCAATGAATTAGAACAAATAGGGATAAAAGCCAAAGAACAGGGAATTTCTATTTCCTACCATAATCACGCCCATGAACTTGTTGTTTCAGACCCGGGATATTTGCTTGATAGACTTATCACTCAAACCCAAAGTATTCATCTTGAATTGGATTTGGGATGGGCTTATGTCGCTACACAAAAGGACCCCTTATATATTGCACAAAGATACAATCAAAAAATAACCTTATTCCACTTAAAAGATGTTCGTTCTGTAGAACCATTGAGATTTACAGAGTTAGGGAACGATGGAAAAATTGATTGGCAGAATGTTTTGAAAGAAATAAAATCAATGAATTCAAGCGAATGGATTATAGAACAAGATACTGATTTTGAAACCGACCCGCTGGATAGTGTGAAAAAGAGTTTTCAATACTTAACTTCATTGATAGAGAAAATAAATACTTAATCGTATCATTTTTTATCAAAAATTTCAATGCTTCTAAGTGTATTAAAACAGAGTTTATTTTCAGGAATAAAAAATCAATGGGTTATAAGAAGATATTAGTTACGAGTGCCTTACCGTATGCAAATGGACATATCCATTTAGGACATATTGCCGGTGCCTATCTGCCTGCGGATATTTATGTTCGTTATCAGCGGCTTCGTGGACAGAAAGTTTTGTATATAGGGGGGTCTGATGAATACGGTGTTCCGATTACACTAACAGCTCTCAAAGAAGGAACAACGCCAAAAGATGTAATAGACCGTTATCATAATGCCAATGCAGAAGCCTTCCGCAGATTGGGTATTTCCTATGATATATATGGAAGGACATCATGGGACTTGCACATTAACACCACACAGTCCTTCTTTACAAATCTTTATAATAGACAATACATTTTTCCACGCGAAATGGAACTATGGTATTCCATGAAAACAAATCGTTTTCTACCCGACCGTTATGTAAAAGGTCAGTGTCCCCGCTGTGGTTATGAGGATGCTAATGGCGATGAATGTGAAAAATGCGGGGCTCAATATACTGCAAAAGAATTATTAAATCCCCGTGCTAATATTCCCGGAGATAACTCGACTCCTGTATTAAAAACATCCTTACATTGGTTTCTTGACTTACCCCGATTCCAGGAGAAACTTATACAGTGGATAGATTCCCATCCCGAATGGCGGAGCAATGTCCGTGGAATTGCAATGAGCTGGATAAATGATTTGCGTCCTCGTTGTATAACACGAGATACCGATTGGGGAGTTCCTATCCCTTTGGACCATCTGGAGTCCATGAACAAGCGTATATATGTTTGGTTCGATGCCCCAATAGGGTATGTGACCAATACAAGACAATGGGGTATTGATAAATATAACGACCCCAATGCATGGGAAGACTGGTGGAAAAATACAGATACACGACTCATTCATTTTATAGGCAAGGATAATGTCCCATTCCATGCGGTAATTTTCCCGGCCATGTTAATGGGGCAGGATTGTTTTGTTCTGGCGGATAATGTTGTTGGAAATGAATACTTAAATATTTTCAATCGCAGGACGGGGAAATCGGAAAAAGGGTCTAAATCGAAAGGAAACATGATTCGGGTAAACTGGGCTATTGACAAATTGGATACGAACTCAATTCGTTATTACATATGCTCTATTATGCCTGAAAGTAAAGATTCTGATTTTGACTGGGATGAGTTTCGTAATCACTATAATGGTGAACTTTGTGATATTGTAGGAAACTTTATTCATCGAACATTAACTATGATTATGAAAAACTTTGATGGTAAAGTTCCTTCACCTGGAGCAATGGATGAAGCAGATAAAGCCATGATTTCTGCAATATCCAATACAAAGGAGGGTGTTGCAGAAAGCATAGAAACTTTCCGCTTTCGTCTGGCTCTGGAACGCTGGGTTGACTTAGCACGAAAAGCCAATGTCTATTTTGATTCCAAGCAACCGTGGGCAACCCGTAAGACGGATATGGAGAGAACAGGGACTACTCTTTATGTTTGTGTGCAGGTTGTTAAGGCGTTGGCAATTCTTATGAATCCCTTTATACCCGAAGGTAGTAAAGAACTGTGTTCTATAATTAATTATGAAATAAAACAACAAGGACCTGAAGGTGGAGATGATATTTGGAATGAAATTATCGCCCCACTGCCTTCTGGCTTTCCCCTCAATCCACCCAACGTTTTGTTTCCTAAATTGGAACCTGAATTTATTGAACAATTAGCCGAAGAACACGAAAAAGGTCTGGCAAGTTAGTGTACAATTAGAAATCAAATTCCTATTTATTGTAGGGTATTATAAAAACGGAAATAATTGTGCAGAAAGTATTGGAACAACCTAAAAATCTGTTTTTATCAAACTCATCCATTCCAATATTTGCTTTTCTAATCACTTTTCTTTATGGTATAGGACTTATTTTTTTACTTTTTTTTATCAAACTTCCTTTAACCCAGGTCCTGTTTTTCGGGTTGGGAGCCCCATTTGCTGTCCTATATCTTTTGCTTCCCTTAAATTACTCAGCCACAATTTTCCTTGTTTTTATGATGCTCAATCATTATTACATTTCTATAAAAATTTTCCCTGTGGCAGGGATGGAAATACACCCTCGTGAAATTATGCTTTTTATGTTTCTGGGGAATTTTTTTGTGAATCTAATTCTTGAACGAGTTTACTGGCGTTGGACTATCTATTCATACTTTGCCCTTCTCTATTTATTGTTTTTTGTCTACATTGCCACAGTAGGGTTTTTATCAGGTTATCATTGGCAACGTGTAGTAGCAGAAACACGATTCCCTTTTTTCTTTGTCTCTGCTCTTATTTTCCCTCATGTATGGAAATCTCTATCCTCTTTGAAAAAGACGATTGATATTATATTTATCCTGACGGTTATATTAGGAATCGTAACTTGTGCCATATTTATATATGTCCTTCTAACAGGGAAGATCCTTCGGTTCCAGAATTTCTTGGGTGAATTTGTCCCCGCTAAATTAGGACCTTTGAAATTGCAAGAAGTTCGTTTGAATGGCCACATGTTTTTTGAAATCTTTTTTATTATCTTTTTAAGTCAATTTTTTTATCATAAAGATTATAAGAAAAAAAAGAAATCTCTTCTTATCGTCTTATTTTTTATTCCCCCTCTTCTTATATTAATGATGAAAACTGCATTGGTAAGTGTGTTTTTTGGTAGTGTCCTCGTGTTTATTATCTATTTACCTTCAAAGATACGCCCGTTGGCATTTATATTATTTGTTTTATGTGTGGTAACAGCATTGTTTTCTTCGGTTCTTCTTTTTCATCTCGACATCTTATCCTGGACAAACTCACGATTAGGAATTTCACTTCAGGCACGGTTGGTGGAAATTACGGGTGCTCTTGAAATCTTTATGAAATCTCCACTATTTGGTTCAGGAATGGGTAGCCAATTTGAGGGGATGGGATTAGCCTCAAATTTTTGGCAGGACTTATATACTCTTGCGACCTATCAAACACTCCATAATTTATGGGTTTATTGGTTATTTAAAGGAGGAATTCTTGGTTTTACATTTATTGCAATTGCTTTAATGGGTATCGTATGTGCAGGTGGTTATTTGGTAATAGTCCGCTATACTGGCAAAGATAAAGGATTCTGGATAGGATACTGGTGTGCTTTGACTGCACAGATTGTGGTTATGTCTCTTGCATTCCCTCGCCTTTCATATCCTATCGGACAGGTGTATTTAAGTCTTTCTGTTGCTGTGATGAGTATTTTGGAAGAGACAATAAAACAAGAAGGATAGTTTGTAAAGAAAAAAACGGCAGAAAATTTTTCTGCCGTTTTTTATAAAATGTATTTATTTATTAATTTTTTACTGCTTTAGGTGGTTGGATAATTAACATAACTGCGCCGGCGACAAGACAGGCAATACCACAAAGAAGGAATGCAGTACTATAACTTCCTAATGCAAATTCCTTTGTGATTTGTGCTCCTTTTTCTGTAATCATGTAAGGAACTTTTTCTGCTACGGTCATTAATTTTGCAGCAAGATATGGACCTGCGAGCCCACCGGCTCCATAGGCTGTGAACATCAAACCATAATTAATACCAATATTTTTTGTTCCATAGTAATCGGTAATTACTGCGGGATATAGGGCAAGATAACCGCCAAAACAAAGGCCAACAATACTAATACCTAAAATGTATAAGGGATATGTTCGTAAGTTATTTAAAAATAGCATGGCTAGACCGCACAATAAGAACATAATCACTAAAGTAGACTTCCTACCAATATTATCTGATACCTTACCCCAGAAAATTCTGCCCACCGCATTAAAGATAGCGATGAGAGAAACCGCCATTGTCCCTTTAGAAACAATCCCATTAAATATATCTTCGGGAACGGGCTTTGTGGTTATTGCAGAAATACTAAAAGATTGCCATATTGGTGAAGCTTTCATTATTATCTGTAATCCCGCAGCACAACCCGCGAAATAAGTGATCCATAAAAGCCAGAAGGCTGGGGTTGCTAACATCTCTGTTGGATTGTAATCAACACGACTTCCCGCTCCACTCGCAGGTTGGGGAGGATTCCATCCTGCTGGTTTATAACCCGCGGGTGGGTTTTTTAACAGGGAAGAGCCAAAAACAACCGCAGTAAGGAAAATAATGCCCAGTGTTAGGAAAGTATTGAAGACACCAACCTGTGGTAAGGTAAAAAGTTTAACAGTCATTAATTCATAAGCACCACCGGAGATTAACGCTTTTGCTAAGGGGGCAAAGAAGAAAGCACCGGCACCGAAACCCGCAACGGCTAACCCTGTAATCAATCCTCGTTTATCTGGGAACCATTTTACGCATGTTGCTATTGGGCAAACATATCCAAATCCAATTCCCAGTCCTCCTAATATTGAAAAGGAGAAAATAAGCCAATACAATGCCATGTCTGGTGAGGAGGAAAAGTTCTGAGTAAATTTGGCGAGAGCGAGTCCAATACCCAGGATAATTCCACCTGCTATTCCTACAATGCGTGGACCTAATTTGTCCTGAATTCTCCCGCCGATAATAACAGCCAGAGCAAATGCAGCCAGAACAATTTGGGAAGGATAAGTAACTTGTGTTTCTGTCCAAGTAGGAAATGCAGCTTTCAGAGGAGTCTGGAATACGCTCCAGATATAGACAGCACCTAAACTTACCTGGACAATAAGTGCTCCAACTACTACAATCCATCGGTTTTGTGTTGTTTGTTCATTCATATTGAAACCCTCCATAAAATCGATTTAAGTTAATAAGAGCCGTGAGAAAATCGCTACTCTCACGGCTCCAAGAAATCTTTAATAAAAAATATTCATATTAGTCTTTTAGCAAGGCTTTTCTACCCTGAACCAGTTCTTCAACAACAGTTGGGTCTGCCAATGTAGTTGTATCGCCGAGATTGCTGAGGTCGTTTTCCGCAATTTTACGAAGGATACGACGCATAATTTTACCGGAACGGGTTTTGGGTAGAGCACGGGCAAACTGAATTACATCCGGTGCCGCAATAGGTCCGATTTCTTTACGAACATGCATGACCAGTTCTTTTCTCAATTCTTCACTTTCTTCAACACCGGCAACCAAAGTAACATAAGCATACAATGCCTGACCTTTAATAGGATGTGGCATAGGAGCGACAGCCGCTTCCGCAACTTTTTCATGGGAAACTAGAGCACTTTCTACTTCTGCTGTTCCGATGCGATGTCCAGAGACATTGACTACATCATCGATACGACCCATTAACCAGTAATCTCCATCCGCATCCCGTCTGCAACCATCCCCTGTGAAATAAAGGTTCTTATACATTGAGAAATAAGTGTCAATAAACCTGTCATGGTCACCCCAGGTCGTTCTCATTATTCCGGGCCAAGGTCTGCGAATACAAAGTTTTCCACCTTCATTTACATCGACCTCTGTACCATCATCTCTCAGAATAACCGGATCAACACCAAAGAATGGTCGGCATGCACTTCCCGGTTTTAATGTGTGTGTACCGGGTAGGGGTGTTATTAAGATACCACCGGTTTCGGTTTGCCACCATGTATCTACGATTGGGCAACGACCTCTACCGATTTTTTCATAGTACCATATCCACGCTTCCGGGTTGATGGGTTCACCTACAGAACCTAATACACGCAGAGAACTCAAGTCATATTTAGCAGGCCATTCATCGCCTTTTTGAATTAAGGTACGAATAGCCGTAGGTGCGGTATAGATAACTGTGCACTTAAATTTATCAACGATATGCCAGAAACGACCTGCATCGGGATAGGTTGGCACTCCTTCAAACATGACGGTTGTAGCACCATTGCAAAGAGGACCGTATACGATATAACTATGTCCTGTTACCCAACCAATATCCGCTGTGCACCAGTAAATATCATCATCATGAATATCGAAAATATACTTATGAGATAGAGATACATGAAGTAAATATCCGGCTGTACTGTGAACAACACCTTTGGGTTTCCCTGTAGAACCTGATGTATAGAGAATGAACAAATAATCTTCAGCGTTTATTTTTTCAGGTTCGCATACATCAGAGACATTCGCCATCAGTTCGTCATACCATAAATCCCGTCCTTCTTTCATAGCACAGGGCTCATTGTTCCTCTTAACAACCACACATTTTTCAATGGAAGGGGTTTCTTTCAATGCATTATCAGCAATTTCTTTTAAGTGTATCGACTTGCCCGACCGCAGTGAAGTATTTGATGTTACCAGGATTTTACATGCGGAATCATTGATACGGTCGCGAAGAGATTCTGCACTAAAACCACCGAAGACGACAGAATGTATAGCACCGATACGGGCACACGCAAGCATAACTACAGGCAATTCGGTTATCATGGGAAGATAAATACATACACGATCCCCTTTCTTTACATCCAAAGATTTCAGAACATTTGCAAATTTGCAAACCTCTTTATGAAGTTCTTCGTAAGTGATATATTTTACATCTTCCTCAGGCTCACCCTGCCAGATGATCGCTGTTTTCTTTGCTATGGATGTGTTCAGATGACGGTCAAGACAGTTATAGGAAACATTCAGTTCCCCATCAGCGAACCAGGTATGGCGGATTATCCGGGCCTCTGTGTTCCATGTATACTCCAATGCCTTGGTTGGTTTTTTAAACCAGGATAAGGTCTCAGCCTGTTCAAGCCAGAAATTTTCACAGTCCTCAATAGACCGTTTCCACATTTGATAATACTCGTCATAAGAGTTGATGTGGGCTCTTTTTCTTACTTCATCCGATGGTGGAAAAGTTCTGTTTTCTACCATCAGCGAACTAATTGATTTTTTTTCTTCTGCCATGTTAATTTCCTCCAATAGGTTTTTAAGTTAATTTTTTATGATTATTTTTACTTTAATGTTTTACTTACCGTTCGTTATATATTTATTCTAATATTTATCAAATCTAAAAATCAAAATGCAAATCAAATAATTTTATCTTCTTAGCCTCAGTTTGGTTTGAAATTATTAAAACGAAAAGAAATGGTCTAATGTTTTCAATTAGAGACTTAATAGTTATTTTTTATATACTATACATGTGTCGTTTTCTTACTATTATTTTTACCTTCAAATAATCCTGTAAACTTATACGAGATGAGGTTTCTTATGGTTGATTCATTAAAAAAGAAAGAAGTTATTTTATCGGGGATTCGACCTACCGGTAGATTGCATTATGGGAACTATTTTGGAGCGATTCGACATTTTTTAAAACTTCAAGAAACAGATACATCCATATGTTATTATTTTGTAGCAGACTATCACGCTTTGACCACAATTGCAACCCGTGAGAATATTTACCAGAACACAATTGACATGCTTCGTACTTATACCGCATGTGGGTTAGACCCCAATAAATCGGTTATTTATCGTCAAAGTGATTTACCATGTACCACAGAGTTGACACTATTGTTAGGTATGATTACAAATATTGGTTTTTTAGAGAGGGGGACAACCTACAAAGATAAATTTTCAAAACTACAGGAGGACGCCAAAATAGATGGAAATCCTCTTTCCTTTGGTTTATTAGGTTATCCTGTGTTAATGGCTGCTGATATTTTAATTGTTCGTGCCGATAAGGTTCCTGTTGGTGATGATCAACGACAACATGTAGAAATGGCTATTGATATAGCCCAACGATTTAATGGTCGGTTTGGTGAAACGCTACATGTCCCACAGGCTGTTGGGAGAGAAGCCCTTCGCCTTCCAGGGCTAGACGGCTCAACGAAAATGGGCAAGAGTGAACACAATACCCTTGATTTACTGGATGACCCTGATACTGTGTTGAAGAAAATTAAAGCCGTGGAAACATCTACAGACCCCTTACCTTTGCCTGTAGAAAGTAATGACCCGGATGCTGTTATTCCCCACATGCCAGTGGGTGTAGGTGTTTTGTATCGTCTTCTTTCTTTATTGGCTCCCGAGTCGTTATATCTGGAATTTGTTCAAAAATACCGCAATGGTGAAAAATTCTACGGGAAATTGAAACAGGAAGTTGCTCGTTTGGTTTCAGAGTTTAATGCTCCTATTATTGAGAAATTTAATCATCCTGACAACAATCAGGACTATGTAGAGTCCTTTCTTCGAGCAAATGCACAGAAGGTTACGCCTGTTGCTTTGGAGACAGTAGAAGCAGTTCGTGAAGCAATGGGGATTGGACATTCCTTATTCCGCGCATAATTATTTTTCAAAAAATGCCAAACTTTTATTAATAGCCTTTCTCAATAGAATGTTAACCGTTGCCCCTTATTTTTGTATACTACTATTAAATATTAAAGGTAAAGGTGTTTATGAAAATAGTGGATAGAATTTGGTTTGACATTATGTCTATAAATAAGAGAAGTATTGTTCTATCATTGTTTTTGACTTTCATTTGTTTTTCATGTTCGGGGGCTGATGTAGTAAATCTTCCTGGACCCGAGAGAGGGACCTCAGAACTACCCGATATATTTTTTGTTGTAATCGATTCCCTTCGAGCAGACCATTTAGGTTTTTATGGGTATCAAAGGAATACAAGTCCATTTTTAGATTCCGTAGCAAAGCAAAGTCTTGTTTTTGAGAAAGCCTACTCCGCATCTACATATACCTGTGAAAGTGTGAGTGCTATCTTGATGGGACGATATCCATCTTCTACTTCATGGAGTACAGGATGGAGAGCACAAATAGACCCCACGGTTACAACTTTGCCTGATGTACTCAAGAATCATGGATATACAACCCTTTTCTTTACGGACCATCCTGCGCTGGAGGAGTCCATGTTTGGAAAAGGGTTTCATTATGTAAAGAGGCTGACGAAAGAATTTGGTCTCAGTGGTAATGGAGTAAAACTTATAGAAGAAATCTTAAAGTATGTAAATACCCTCGAGACAAATACCCCTCTTTTTATATATGTTCATATCTATGACCCTCATGAGCCATATGAACCCCCTCCTTCATACTATCTGCGATTTGAAAATAAAATTTACTCAAACCCCCTTCGTTTGTATGACGAAATCCGTTTTCACCTGCCTGATTTGGTTCAACAAGGATTTGGTCCGGGTGAGGCCCGTTTTGAAGACCTTGTTCTACGATATGACGCAGAAATTGCCCATACAGATGATTCTATAAAAACAATGTATTCCTCAATAAAGAAACTACGCTCCGACAGAAATTCAATTTGGGTTATCACTGCAGACCATGGAGAAGAGTTTTTAGACCATGGTTTTGTTGAACATGCATGGCGGTTGTACCTTGAAACAATTCGTGTTCCTCTAATTATTCATGCACCTTATTTGAGTCTGGAAATGAAAAGGGTAGAACAGGAGGTATCTCTTGTAGATTTATTTCCAACTCTTTTATTGATGGTTGGAATTTCTTGGTTAGACCCGAAGTGGGATGGTATAGCGTTGCCTATAAGAGACTGGTATCAGGGGAAAAAACAAGAAACTGTATCGGGTCGCGTAATCTTTTCAGAGTTATATCTACCTTCCCGTACAATAGGTCGTTCACTTGTTAGAAATGGATGGCAGTACTTGAACTGGCAACAGTGGCTTACATGGCAACAATGTTCCGAATATGCACAAAAGCAAAGACAATTACGGGAAGAATATCTAAATGGAAATCGTCAGCCACGACCGTTCTGTGCGGACCCTGAATATGAAGAATTGTTAATCCCTGATGAAAAGGGGTTTCCATCAAAATCTGTTGATAAAGCACAACATATAGATATGTGGGACTACTTTAGGAAGGAATGGAAGAAATGGTGTTTAACCCGTCCCGAGATGAAGACAGATAAAGAAAAATTGGAATTAAATCCTCCATCAAAAGATGAAGGGACACAAGAAATAACCCCTGATGAAGTAATGAAAATTCAACATGGAGGTTATTTCTAATGATAAAAGGGGAAATTCCATCTGAAAGTAGTGATTTGATAAAAGATTTTACTTACTGTCCCACAATATCAAAAAGGGAATTTCTATACCCTTTTTTATTAGGGGTTTGTGTTTGTGTTTTAGGCTCTTTCCCGTATATTTATGGAAAATCCCTTGAAGATGAAAGTCGAGTTTTTATGGGGATGGTAGGTAGAGGCACTCATGGTTCTTTTGGATATATTATGTTTCAGCGTCAGGCGTGGGAAGGAAACAATTGGTTAACCAATCAATGCACACCCGAACATTCAGATACTCGTTTTTTTAATGTAGAGTGGTGGTTACTGGGAAAGATATCCCGATTGTTGCACATATCCGTTCTTGATTTTTTTCATATAGATAGATGTTTTTCTGTTTTTTTCTTCTTGTTTGTTGTTTATTATCTGCTCGCAATCATTTTAGATAGTGTTTATCTTCGCCAATTTGTTTTACTTCTTATTACGGTTGGCTCTGGTTTTGGCTGGTGTATTTGGCTCTTTAATCGATGGTTTCATCCGACATTACCCCTCTCATGGGACATAGAAGGAATACAAATATTCAGTTATCTTATATGCAAACCTCATTTCATTCGTTCTATTACCTTTGCCGTTTTGATGTATGTTTTTTTGATACATGGTTTTCAAACAGAGAGAGCAAAGTATTTCATTTTATGTGGCCTAATGGCTTTAATTCATTCCTTGATGAGACCTTACTTAATACCGGAGTCTTATATTATGTTTGCAATCACCCCCATTTTATTCTGCCTGCTTCAGAAAAAATGGGAAAAGAAATGGTTTTTTTTCTGTGCAATCCCTGCGATTATTCATTTTCCTGCTGTTTTATATTATCTTTGGATTTCTATCTCTGACTCATTGGGAATGGCAGGATGGTCTCAAAATCATCAGTTTATGGGAAAGCCGGGCTTTTTGGTCGAGTATGTATTTGGTGTGGGATGGACCTGGTTGGTATGCATGGTATTCTTTGTCTATCTTGTTAGAAAATGTCAGGAGAGAATTAGTTTTCTTATTTTATTTTTATGGATATTCGTAGCATGGGGTCTCTGCAATTTATATCCTTATTGGAAACCCGGTCAAGAGTCGGGCTTGTATGCTTTTATTATTGTCCCTCCCATTTTAACTATGGTAGGTCCCTATCATTGGTTAAATACAGTTTTAGGGAAACAAAATGCTAAAGATAATGTGCTTGTTCGTGTGCTATTATTTTTATTTTCTCGAAGAATATTACTTGCTGTTTTAATAATTCTATTCTCAATACCAACAACTATTTTTGTATATTATTCTATGTTTCGTGATTTGAAGTATGGGCATATTCAGTGGGCTTATTTCTTGTCGCGCGAGGCCTATTCTGCACTGGAGTATCTGAAAAATAATGGAGAGAAAGATGATGTAATTCTTGCTTCCCCGAAAACATCGCAATTTATATTTGCTTTTACGCCGTGCAAAACTGTCACAGGACATTTTATGCTTACAAAGGACTATGTCAAAAAAACAGAGGATGTATATCGTTTTTATGGAAAGAGAAGCGATACAATGACTCAAAAAGAAATATTAAAAAAATATAGAGTAAATTATGTTTTCGTGGGACCGTTTGAAACAGAGATTTCAGCAGGCCAATTTGAAATATTCGGCGATTACAATGTCGTTTTTGATAAAGGGAATACAAGGTTATATTATATACACGAATTATCCTCTCCTTATGAATAAAATGAATAGAAATCAATTATCATTTATGTGTAGACAGGGACTTTTACAGATTTATTTTGTGATAATTCTTTCTCTCTTGTTGATTCCTCCACAGGGTTTTTGTGAAGCGAATGAAACGACTTCCTCTCCTGCTGGAGTTCTTGCGTCTTCGTCCTCTTTTCTATGGACTCCTCCTGAACCGAACACTATGGAATGGGAAACATATTGGCAAACTTTAAGAGACAAATTAGTTGCAAAAGAAGTGAGCTTGGACACATGGAAAAAACAGTGGACCATTTATTTTAAAGATAATTCTTTTACTGTGTTTCACTTACAGGCGTGGGATAGCCTTCTTCAGCGAACACCTGAATTTGAGAGTGATTTATTGGTATATGCCTCTGTTTTTATTCTTCAATCTTTACTTCAGGAAGTGCAAAAGCAAATACCCTCTTTTACATCGATCTCTTTATCTTCACAATTTTTGTTAAAAACAATTGATAACTTGAAAGAATCTCAGATGATCCAACTTACAGAAATGACAGATTCTGAGTTGAAAAAGAATCCTATTCAATTGGAACGGATGTGGAATATCTTATTGCAACAATTCCTATCCAGTGGCGGTATCCCTAACCCTAATGCTTTAGCACCAATGTATGAGTCGGTAATATATCTTTGTATGCTTTTATCCGCGTATCTTTCCCCTAATAAATTCTTAACTAATATTCAATTACCGGAACCGATGAAAAGTTTTTTCAATGATTTTAATATTTTAATTTTTGACGGTGGAATTTTAACGGAACCTCATTACCACAGTTTGCGCAGTATCTTTTCCTGTTTCCCTCCAAAACTGCACAATATAAAAATAATTATCATTCCGGAAAGAGTAGGTGTTTCTGCTACTCAATTATTTATTCCTTTACAATATGGTATTGTTACAGACCTCCCATTTATCCCGATGGAAATTATGAGCAATCCCATGGAATTCCCTATGAGATATGGAACCCAGATAGCTCCTGAATTTTCGATGCAAGCGGTTGTCCAGGTAATTCGTGCGATACAATATGTCCAATTTCGAATTCGTCCTGAACTTCCATTTCGACGGAATGCTTTGCTGATGAATGCAAGGATTCGTAATTACAATTATATCCGCCCAACGATTCGCCCCGAAGTTTATTTTAGCAATCCGGATGAATTAATACCTCTGTCATCTTATCTTTGGATTTTAAACTCTGAAAAGGCGCTTCAAATGGCAAATGATTTGCTGAAAATACGACAATATTTTACAACAGATGTATTTCTACTCCTTGCGGATATGCTTTCTGAAGGGAAAAATGCGACCCTTACTTACTATATGGACGAATCCGGTTATTTGACTGTTCGTGAAGCACCTGTCATACGAGCGCCTATCGATGAAGGATATCCTTCAGTTATAACCATTCTGCCGGAAAGGGCGGTTCCTTCTTTTAGTGTTAAAGAAGGGAGAGATAGTTATGTTTTGGACTTGACAGAAAAACTGAACCCCTCCATCCAACAGGGGGAACGTTTTTCTTCCGGATTCAATTCCCCATCTCCGGGGAATACCAACAATCCCACAGATGGACAGATTTCTATCGAAACGAAAGAGAACTAAACTTGAACAAAAAGTATTTAACTATAACAGTTATTTATGCAATATTTGTTTTTTATTTATCTGTTCAGCCGATAACAGAAGAAACACCCGAGTGGTTTCCTTATCAAGATAAGGTTTTTCATGTTATGTTATATGCAATTTTTTCATTTATCCTTGCAATAGGAATGCGACAGGGTAAAAAACAGTATTTAGTAAAAACCGTTTTTTATATGTCATTTGTCATATCCTTTATTTATGGTTTTTTTATCGAAATCTGTCAAATTTTTGTGCCAACACGATCTTTTGAAGTATTAGATATAACTGCAAATTCAATAGGTTCCATATTAGGAGTTACTGTAGCAATATTCAGTTTATTTATAATTAGCAAATTGGAAATAAAAAGAAATATACCTCCTATATAAATGTATCAATTGAAGAAATCCCTATAGGATTATAGAATGGAATATACAATATTACCTCGACGCGGATGTGCATGGCTGTTTTTTGGTATGATGTTAATCATAGGATCCCTATGGGGCTCAATACTGGGTGTTTTTGTTTGGATATTGGATGATGCTCAGAATGTTATATCCGCATTAGAGACTTTTCGCCCCAAAACGGGGACAAAAATATATGCAGATACAGGGGAACTTCTTTATACCTTTACGATAGAGGATCGGCAATTGGTGCCACTCAGTCAAATTCCCCTTCATGTGCAAAAGGCCTTCATTGCTACCGAAGATGCTCTGTTCTATACTCATAAGGGTGTTCGACCGGATGCTATTATAAATGCGTTCATATATGGTTTACGCACGGGACGGTTCCGTGGAGGAAGCACTATTACCCAGCAGGTTGTTCGGAATGTAGAGACTTTAGGTATTGGGCAGGAACGATCCTTAAAAAGGAAGATTCGTGAGGCTATTGTTGCTTTGCAGGTTGAACGCGAATTTACCAAAGATGAAATATTAGAACTTTATCTGAACCAGGTATTTTTAGGAATTAATGCTTATGGTGTGGAATCAGCAGCAAGGCAGTATTTCGGAAAAAGTGTGCAAGACCTGACACTTGGCGAGGGTGCTACACTTGCAGGTTTAACACGAGCCCCCAATGTTAATGAACCAATCAATCATCTGAAGAATGCTATTGAAAGAAGAAACATTGTATTAGGACAAATGAGAGAAGAAGGGTTTATTACAGAACAGGAATATCAGGAATCACTGAGAGAGGATTTGTCCTCGCTTGTGATGACTCCAGAAAGAAGGGAACAACTAAAAAAGGAAGGGATTGATATTTATGAGACTTATCGGATAAAAGCACCTTATTTTGTAGAGGAAATTCGTAAAATTTTGCTTTCTAAATACTCGGTAAGTGAGGTGTTTGAAGGTGGATTGAGTGTTTATACAACCCTTGACTATCCATTACAAAAACATGCGGAGATTACATTGGAAGAACATCTATCAAAATTTGATAAACCGCGTGTAGAAACGAAAAACTTTATACCTGTATCTGGGGCACTGGTTTGTCTGGATAACCGTCCAGGGTATGAAGGTTTTGTTCGTGTTCTGGTCGGTGGAAGAGATTGGGAATCGGAAAAATACAATACCGCAACACAAGCCAAACGACAGCCCGGTTCCAGTGTGAAACCTTTTGTATGGATGTCTGCGATTGCCTCTGGAATGACACCATCGACACTTGTAGACGATTCTCCTTTTGTTCGAGTTATGCCTAACGGACACGTTTGGGCCCCAAAAAATTTCGATGGGGATTTCCGGGGTCCTATTCCCTTGAGACAGGCAATAGAAAAGTCCGTAAATATTGTGTCTATCCGACTGGTTGATATGTTAGGTTTACCTTTTGTTCGGACCTTTTTTGAACGATGTGAACTGAATACCATCGTTAGTAATTCTGTTGGATTAACATTAGGTTTGGGGACCGTGGAGGTAACAACGCTGAGCCATACGGTTGCCTATTCTGTATTTGCGCATAATGGGATGAAATATTATCCGGTGTTCATCAAAGAAATTCGTGACGCAGAGGGACTTCTTCTGTATAATTATCATCTATATCAGAAAAAGGAGCAGGTCGTTGACCCGAGAGTATCGTATGTTACCATGCACATGCTGAAAGGGGTTTGTATTCCCGACCCTTCTTTAGGTTACTATCCAACAGGACATAGAGCCAGTGCCTTAAAGAGACCGGTAGCAGGAAAAACAGGAACGACGAATGATAGCAGAGATGCGTGGTTCTGTGGATTTACTACAGATTTTACTACGGTCGTTTGGGTTGGGTATAAGGACAACCGGAGTTTAGGTAGAGGGGTGAATTATACAGGGGGACGGTTAGCATGTCCAATTTGGGTTGATTTTATGATGGTTGCGGAAAAAAAATTGCCCGTTCGCGATTTTGTTGTTCCTTCCGGTGTGCAATTCTTCAAAATCAACCGTATTACAGGAACACTCGGTGGCGACTACACAGAAGCCTATATTGAGGGAACTGCACCCCCTGCTTTCTATCCCGTTCAAAGGAAAGTAGAAGAGAATATTTCTGAGGAGGCATTGCTGGAGCCGATTGATGGTAAAAAGCCCCCATCCTCTACAACGGAAGAACCTGGAACCTCTCCTTTGGAGCCAGGAATAACCCCGCTCATTCCTCCTGAAGAGCAAAGTAATCCAGACCCCGGTTTCTAATACTACAAAAGAATTTTTCTAAGTTGGGAGATAAAATCTCTAAAAGATCTTTCATGAATGATATAATTAATAATATAATTGAAGAAATAGGTTTATTAATTCGTTTAAATAAAAGTAGGTAAAAGGAGTTTGAAAGATGGATAAAAAGTGGATAAAAAAAAATCATTTTTGTAGTCTTCTTACTGCTTCTATTTTATTGCTAAGTATTTCTTTAAGTGCTCAATGGCAGGGTTTTGAGACAAACGACAATGCTACAAGTTATAACATCCATAACAATGCTTTAACTACATGGCAGGGTTTTGAGGCAAACGACAATGCTACAAGTTTATATGGGGGTAAACCTTTAATAGATGAACAATTTACAGTGGGTGGTAGAAAAATAAAGAATATACAACCGCTCTATGGTGGGAAAAAGATTGATGAGCAATCTTTATATAATCCTTATCTGGAAGAAACTTTTAATTATATAGGGAAGCCCCTTTTTTCACCTAACCCCTATAGCCACCCCTTGATGATTAACCCGTATAGGTACAATCGACAAACTGAGACAAGGAAGGTTTATAACCCCTCCGTTTTACCAAAGCAAAGAGATTATTTCCCTGTTCAGAAGAGGGAAAGCATATCTCTACCTAGAAAACAACAAGAAGAGAAGCCTTCGCTTTCACCAATAATCCCTACTCTTATTGGGGCTATTGATGCTTTATATCAAGGCAAAAAGGAAGAAGATGATATTTCGGGTTCTAAAAGGTTATCTTTAAATGGATGGTATGGAGATATTCAGTTTTCAACAGGGAATAGTGGCCGTTTCAGTTTTCGAAATACGAAAGGGGAAAGTGTTTCTGGAACTTATTATGTTTCTGGCTCACGAATTAACTATAATATTAATCATTATGAAAAGGGAACAAATAACTACTGGAGAGGAAGTAGTTCGCAATTGGGATCAAGTAGAAATGTAAGTATTCATGGTAATTATGATTCGATTTCGGGGATGTCAACGTCTTATGGGGATACCTACCGTTATCGTTTGACTGCACCGTTACAGTCATATGAAGTGGAAATCCGCGATACAGATAAAACTTCTCAGTACATCCGTGTAAAAGGAGATAATATCCCAACGCAATATGGATATATCTATTGAAGTTTCTTAGAAGCCTTTTCTTTATCTATTTGCCCGTAGTCCCGTATGTAATCTCTATTTCAATGCTTGTTGTAGGTCGTCGAGGAGGTCGTTGATGTCTTCTATACCGATGCTGAAACGGACAAGGGTAGGTGTTACGCCTAATTTTTGTTTCTTTTCTTCGGACAGTCCTGCGTGGGTCATATAATAAGGAATGCAATATAGGGATTCTACGGCCCCTAAACTTTCTGCAAGGGTAAAAATTTTCAGTCGTTGGTAGAGTTTTTGGAGGGTTTCGGTATTCTCCAACTCTATGGTAACCATGCCTCCAGATCGGAGCATTTGTTTTTTTACAATATCCAGAAGGGGTGGTTTTTCTATCTCTGGATAATATACTTTTTTAACTTTCGGGTGTGCGATGAAATATTGGACGACCTTTTCGGCGTTGTTGCAGTGATGTTCCATACGCACATGGAGTGTTTTTATTCCCCGTAATAATAAGTAACAATCAAAAGGTGAGGGAACCGCACCTATACTGTTTTGAATGAACTGTATGGGTTTAATATCCTCAGTGTTCTTAACGGTTACCGCACCCCCAAGCACATCAGAATGTCCTCCTAAATATTTCGTACTGCTGTGAATAACATAGTCCGCACCTAATAATAAGGGTTTTTGCAGGTATGGTGTTGCAAAGGTATTGTCTACGGCAAGTTTTAAACCGTATTTTTTTGCGATATTAGACATTGCGGATATATCCACGATATTTAACAGTGGATTTGTGGGGGACTCAATCCATATCAGGCGGGGTTTAGATAATTTTTGAATTGCCTGCTCAAAGGATAGTGGGTTATTATCCTCTGCATAAGCAACTTCTATACCCCACTGTGAGTAGACTTTATCCAGCAGTCGAACAGTTCCACCGTATAAGTCATGTCCTGCAACAATTCCGTCACCCGGAGATAGGGTCTGTAGAATCGCAGAGATGGCAGATACTCCGGATGAAAAACATGCTGTTGCTGAGCCTTCTTCTAATTGAGTCAGACATTCTTCTAATCTTTGACGCGTCGGGTTTTGTGTCCTTATATATTCAAACCCTTTGTGTTTGCCGGGTTCCAATTGCTGAAATGTAGTAGCAAGATGAATAGGAGGGACTACGGCTCCCGTTTGTGGGTCGGGTTCCTGCCCAGCATGAATAGCCCGTGTAGCAAATTGCATAACTTACTATCCTTTATGACAGAATTTTTTTCTTTTGTCTATTTTCGTAACTGATAAAAGTATATCAAATCGGTGCGTGTAATTATTCCGACAAGTCTATTGTTTTGTCGTATTACCACAGCGGGATTCCCTGCCAGCAGGAGACGATAAACTTCTTCTGTCTTCGTATCTGTATCCAGTACAGGTAAAGGACGAGCCATTATTTCTACTAAGGGTGTGTTTGGAGACTTCCCCTGATGAAGTGCATGCATAATTGTAATTTCTTCTACCGAGCCTATTACTTCTTTCCCTTCTACAATCGGTATTTGCGAAATCCCTTTTTCGCGGAAGAGTTGGATAGCGGTTTCCAGCGTCTGTTCTTTGGTCAATGTCCAGATTTGCCCCTCTCTACCGAGAATTTCAAGCACTTTGCCAATGTGCGTTTGGTCGGGAGATATATCCGTGAAACCGTTTATAAAAAGCCATTCATCATCATACGCCTTGCTTAAATAATTTCTACCTGTATCCGGACATATGATTACAATGAGGTCTTTTTCTGAGCACCTTTGAGCATATTTAAGCCCCGCAAAAATAGCAGTACCACTAGACCCCCCCAACATAATCCCTTCTTCCCGTGCCAATCGCCTTATAGTATGGAACGATTCCGCATCACTCACACGAATCCACTCATCAACCACATGGGCATTCAAAGTATGCGGAACAAAATCCTCACCAATTCCTTCTACCTTCCAGGATTTTGGACTATCCCCACTTAATACGGAGCCTTCGATGTCGGCACCAATAACCCGAACATTTGGATTTTTCTCTTTTAAATACTTACCTACTCCGCTAATTGTACCACCGGTTCCCGCCCCTGCTACAAAGGCCGTTATTTTCCCTTCGGTTTGCTCCCAGATTTCAGGTCCTGTAGTTTTGTAGTGCATTTCGGGATTGGCTAAATTTTGAAATTGATTGGGTCGCCATGCACCGGGTATCTCACGAGCTAAACGGTCTGCAACCCCATTATAACTTTGGGGTGAATCGGGCGGAACATTGGTCGGCGTTATCACCACCTCCGCTCCATATGCACGCAAAAGTTTCACTTTATCCGAACTCATTTTGTCAGGCATAACGCAAATACAGCGATAACCTTTGACACTTGCTACAAGAGCCAGTCCCAGCCCTGTATTCCCTGCGGTCGCCTCAATGATGGTCCCACCGGGTTTTAGTAAGCCTTCTTTCTCTGCATTTTCTACCATGGCTAATGCGATACGGTCTTTTACACTACCACCGGGATTAAAATATTCCAATTTTAGGTAAATTTGTGGTTTTAAACCTTTGTTTATTTTGTTCAGACGAACCAGTGGAGTATTGCCAATCGCTTCCAGAATGTTGTTATGTGCGGGACGGAATGACAGCATTATTATCCTCCTTAAAATTAGAAATTAAAATATAATTAAGGAAAAAAAGTAAACAAAAATAGATTTATTTCTATTCCAAAATATTGTGCTAACAATGCAAACAAAACTGTTTTTTTGATATTATTGTCATGGAAACCATCCCATACATAATTATTTAAGAGAAAGGGTGTTTTTATGTCTAAAGTGATAGTGACAGGGGGAGCCGGTTTTATTGGTTCCCATGTTGTTGATATGTTGCTTGAAAACCACCACGAAGTACTTGTGATAGATAATTTAAGTTCCGGTAAGCGTGAGAATATAAATCCGGGAGCAACTTTTATAGAAATGGATATATGTTCCGACCAAATTGATGCGGTATTTGATAATTTCCGTCCGGATTATGTAGCCCATTTAGCGGCGCAAATCGATGTGCGAAAGAGTGTGACAGATCCCATATTTGATGCAAAGGTAAATGTATTGGGTGGAATTAATCTTTTAAACAGTTCTGTCAAATATGATGTGCAGAAGTTTATTTTTTCCTCAACAGGAGGTGCGATATATGGTGAGACAGATACCCTTCCTGTGCCTGAAACATATCAACCCCGACCTATGTCTCCTTATGGCACGAGTAAATTAGCCTTTGAACATTATTTAGAATTGTATCAACGACTATACGGATTGAAATATCTCATTTTAAGATTGCCCAATGTTTATGGACCTCGTCAGAGCCCGGAAGGGGAAGCAGGAGTGTGCTCGATACTTACCGGACTTATGTTGAAGGGAAAAAAGCCAGTCCTTTATGGTCATGGCACTCCTCAACGGGATTATGTATTTGTAAAAGACATAGCCCGGGCATTTTTATTAGGTTTAGATAAAGCCACTGATGAGACCCTTAATTTAGGTTCTGCAAGAGGGACGACCGTGCGTGAGATTTTTGACATAATTGCAGATATATTGGGTTATCAAGGAGAACCTGAATTAGCACCGCTTCGTCCCGGTGAGGTCCAGAATATCTACATTACAGGAGACAAAGCCCGAGAAATTTTAGGATGGCAACCTCAAATAGACCTCTGCACCGGCTTAACCGAAACGGTTGAGTTTATAAAAGGTGGGCTTGTGTAAAAACAGATGGCGAAAATGGGTAAAAAGCCGGTTCTCCTTTCTAGAAAACAAAGGAATAAAAATGTAGGTTTTTATTTGTTTGGATAAGTTATTATAATAGTTTATATATTTATTTAAGTTAAGTAGGGTGCAATTTAATGATAGGAAAGCCGTATTTTGAGAGAAATAATGTATATATCCTACAGATTTTCTAAAATGAGATTGTGTAGAAAACGATTCCATTGACCTGATTGTTACTTCTTCTCCTTATAATGTAGATATTACATATAATTCTTACAACGACATGGTTTCATACGAAGATTATTTGGAATTTACAGCGAATTAGTTAGAAAAAACGTATCGGTTGTTGAAAGACGATGGAAGATTCTGTTTGAATATCCCTCTGGATAAAAATAAAGGGGGACATCAGAGCATATATGTGGATATTATTACAATAGCAAAAAAGATAGGATTTCAATATCAGTCCACTATTGTATGGAATGAACAGAATATTTCGAGACGAACAGCATGGGGCTCATGGTTATCTGTTTCTACTCCCTATGTAATTGCTCCTGTGGAAATGATAGCGGTGTTATATAAAAAACATTGGGAAAAAAACGAGTGGGAGTGGTCTCTCTGATATAACAAGAGAAGAGTTTATCCAATGGACCTATGGGGTATGGTCATTTATGGGGGAGAGTAAAACAAGGATTGGTCATCCTGCTCCATTCCCTATTGAATTGCCAAAACGCTGTATCAAGTTGTTTTCATATGTGGGAGATACAATTTTGGATCCATTTTTAGGAAGTGGGACAACACTGATTGCATGTGCATTGACGAATAGAAAAGGAATTGGGATTGAGATTGACGAAAATTATTGTAAAATGGCGAGAGAAAGATTATTAAAAGAGGCAGAAATTGACCAGCTACAGCTTGATATTGTGAAAAAGGCTGAATGAAGTTGAAAAACTCAAAACAGATTAGTATTGAAGATTTGATTATGCAATACTTCTTTGTCAACCCTAAGAAAGAGTTGCCCCATGGACCTGTTGTGGATTGGGTAGAGGAACAGTATAAAAAATTATATGGCAGAAAACCAATAGATACATGGAGAGGGATTAGAAAATTATATCAAAGAGGTATGTTAATAAAGGTAAAAAAAGAGATTTATCAGTATGACCCTGGATGGTTTAGAGAATTTTATCTATCCTTTGGAAGAAGGTTTTCGATAAATGTGGGTGCTCCTACCGAGTAAAGCTCCAGCAGTTTCCATGATGGTTTCGCTCAGGGTTGGATGGGGATGTATGGTTAGGTCCAGGTCTTCCGGTGTGGCCCCCATTTCAATAGCCAGTGTGGCTTCGCCAATCAATTCCCCAGCACCTGCACCTACAATGCCAAAACCTAATATTTGCTGAGTTTCTGCATGGGTAATGATTTTAGTTAGACCTTCGTTTCGGAATGTGGTCATGGCTCTTCCAGAGGCAGACCAGGGGAATTTGGTTACTTGAATGGGAATGTTTTTCTCGCGTGCCTGTTCTTCTGTCAATCCGCACCATGCTATTTCAGGGTCTGTGAATACCACGGCTGGAATTGCTTGAGGTTCAAATGCCACATTTTTTCCGGAAATAATTTCTGCTACTATTCTCCCTTCATGGGTTGCTTTATGGGCAAGCATAGGTCCGCCCGCTATATCCCCAATGGCGAAAATATAAGGGTCTGAGGTTCTTCTCTGATCATCTACTCGGATGAATCCTTTTTCGTCTATAGAGACATGCGTATTTTTTAATCCTAAACCACTACTATTAGGCTTTCTACCGACCGAAACAAGGACTTTATCAAAAATTTGTTGGGACTTCTTAATTTCGGGTCCTTCTAATTCAACAGATATGCCTTTTTTTTGTGGTTTTAATTGTTTGACCATTGTTTTTGTGTAAATTTGGTGGAGGATTTTTTCTAAATGTTTTTCAAGAGGTCGCACTAAGTCCCTATCCACACCGGGTAGTAATCCGTCCGTAAGTTCTACGAGCGTTACTTCTGAACCTAAGGTTGTGTAAACAGTCCCTAATTCTAACCCAATGTATCCACCACCGATAACGAGCAATTTTTCGGGAATCTCTTCAATATTTACCGCAGTGTTGGAGTTCATAATATCGGGCGAATCAATAGGCTGTCCAAAAAGTGCAGGTCTTGAACCTGCTGAAATAATTGTGTATTGAGATTTTATGCGTAGTTCCCTGCCATCCAGAAGGAATACTTCCAATGTATTTGAGTCCAAAAAACTGGCTCTCCCTTGAATATATTGTATATTTCTCAATTTTGTGAGTTGTCCTAAACCTCCTGTTAAATGTTCTACGACGCTCTGAACATTTTTGCGTATTTCGTCAATGTCTAATTTAGGTTTTTGGAAAAACACGCCAAATTTTTTAGCCTCTAATGCATTGGATATGACATGGGAGATATGAAGGAGTGTTTTTGTGGGGATGCAACCTCGATAAAGGCAGGTTCCTCCAGGATTCTTCTCTACATCAATCAATACAGTTTCTATTCCTAAATCGGCGCACATAAAGGCACAACCATATCCTCCGGGACCTGCACCGATAACTGCAACTTGTGTATTGATTATATCTGGCATATGACCTCCTTTGTTTAGGTGTTTTCCTTTAATTATTCGAAAAATATATTCCAGGGATTTTCAAGAGCATTGCATATCCATCGAACAAATCGGGCTGATTCCGCACCATCAATAACGCGATGGTCATAAGACAAACTGAGTGGTAATATTAGTTGTGGAATAAAATTTCCATGTTGGTATACAGGTTCCATTGAGGAACGAGACATTCCTAAAATGGCTACTTGTGGTGCGTTAACAATTGGTGTAAAACCGACGCCTCCTAATCCGCCTAAATTACTAATGGTAAAGGTAGCCCCCTGTAACTCTTCTAATGTCAGTTTTCTTTGCCGTGCTTTTTCTGCCAGTTGGGGCAATTCAATAGAAAGTTCTTTAATCGTTTTTTTATCAACATTTCGAATGACAGGGACTAAAAGTCCATTGTCTGTATCTACGGCGACCCCAATGTTATAATATTTTTTATAAATAATTTGTTCGTTTTCCGTGTCAATACTGGAATTAAACTTTGGAAACTTTTTTAATGCTTCTGCCACAATTTTTAGTGTAAAAATTAGAACACTTAGTCTTCCTCCCGAGGATTGAATTTTTTTCGTCCATGCTTCACGAAGTTCTTCCAATTGTGTAATATTAGCTTTATCAAAATGGGTTACTTGTGGGATGGACCAACTACGCATCATTTGCTCCGCAGTCTTTTTACGGATTGTATTCATTGGTTCAACGATAACAGGTCCCCATGAGTCTGTTGTGGATGGTTGGTCCTCCGCAGTAGCAAATTCAGGAATAGAAATCGGAGGGGTTGTTTCCGATGTATTTATGATAGTTTCTTCCGTTTTTCTTTTTTGGTATGCAAGAATATCTTCTGCTGAAATTTTTCCAGATGGGTCGGATGAGGGCACATCTTCAAGGGAAATCCCTAATTCGCGGGCTAACCGACGCACAGATGGGGAAGCCAGAACAGGAATGTCTGATTTTGCTTTTTGTAGGGAAGTTGCGGGAGTTGAAGGAGGTCGTAATGAGACAGGTTTTTCCAAGGTAACGGGAGGGACAACCTCTTTTTCTTTAACAGGACTTTTTTCCTGTATAGGGGTAGGTACGGCTCCTATGGGGGAAGAGGTTGTTCCTTCTGCTTTCTCGTCTACGGTGAAGATGAGAGTCCCCGGCTTTACTTTTTGTCCTTCTTTAACATGGATTTCCAATACTTTTCCGTCTAATGAAGACGGTATTTCTGCTAACGCCTTATCCGTTTCAACTTCCAGAACTGCTTGTCCTTTACGAATCGTATCTCCAATCTTTACCAGAATCTTGCCAATCGTTGCTTCAGTAACATTTTCACCTAAAGATGGTAATCGAAACTCCTTAGCCATATTCAAATCCTTTTTATAATGATTTGTAGTGTTTTATAAATCCATTGGATATGGTTTGGTAGTTGAAATATTTTTTTCTTTTATGTATTTTTTTACTGTATCCATAGATATTTTTTTCTCCTGAAGCAATACAGATAAAACGGATAAAACAATATATCGATTGTCTACTTCAAAATAGTCGCGTAATGCTTCTCGCGTATCCGAACGACCGAAACCGTCAGTTCCCAGGGATACAAATTTGTGAGGAACCCATCGGGATATACTATCAGGAACAAGTTTAACATAGTCTGAAACCGCAATTGTCGCAAGGGAATTATTGTTTAAACATTCTGTTACATAGGGAATTCGCTTTTTTAATGTGGGATGGAGTTGGTTCCATCTTTCTATTTCCAAAGCATTTTCGCGAAGCATTTTATAACTGGTTGCACTCCAAACATCTACACCAATCTTAAATTCTTGTTCCAGAATGCTCTGGGCTTTCAAGGCCTCGTTTAATAATGAACCACTGCCTAATAGATTTACTTTTATTTTAGTATTCTTATTTGTGGAGGGTCGGAATAAATACAATCCTTTAATAATTCCTTCGCGTATTTTTTTGCCGGCAGGCATAGGTGGCATTGTGTAGTTTTCATTACCAACAGTTAGATAGTAAAAAACAGGTTCCTGTTTTTCATACATACTGTGGATACCTTCTTGAATGATAACCGCTATTTCATAAGCGTATGCGGGGTCATATGCACGAAGACCGGGAACAGACATTGCAATAAGATGGCTATGTCCATCCTGATGTTGGAGCCCTTCACCTGCCAGTGTTGTTCTACCTGCAGTACCACCAACAAGAAAACCACGAACTTTCATATCTGCAGATGCCCAGATTAAGTCGCCAATCCGCTGAAAACCGAACATTGAATAAAAGATGAAAAATGGAATTGTATTAATACCATGGCTTGCATAGGCTGTTCCAGCAGAGATAAAGGACGCCATAGAGCCTGCCTCAGAAATACCTTCTTCAAGAATTTGTCCGTCCGTAGCCTCTTTATAATATAAAACAGATTCGGAGTCTACCGGGTCATATTTCTGCCCTTGTGAAGAGTAAATTCCAATTTGACGAAACAATCCTTCCATTCCAAATGTTCGTGCCTCATCCGGCACAATAGGAACTATCAATTTACCTATTTGTTCATGTTGGAGGAGTTTTCGTAATATGGAAACAAATGCCATTGTTGTTGAAACAGGACGGGGTGTCCCTTTGTAGAATTCATCAAAAAGTTTGTTTTCGGGTGCTTTCAATGGTGGTGCAAGTACCTCACGACGGGGTAAGTATCCTCCCAAAGCCTTTCGCCGTTCTTGTAGGTATATCATGGCAGGATGGTCATCGGGTGGCTTACAAAATGGGGCAAAGGCAATTTCATCGTCTGATATGGGTATACCGAATCGAGCCCGGAATTCTCGTAGTTCATCTTCATTTAATTTCTTTTGCTGATGTGTTATATTTTTCCCTTCTCCACTTTCACCTAAACCGTAACCTTTAATTGTTTTGGCTAATATCACTGTAGGTGCTCCCTGAGTCTGCAACGCGTGATAGTAAGCGGAATATACCTTTATGGGGTCATGACCGCCTCTTCGCAACTGTCGCAATTGTATATCCGAAACTTGTTCCAGATAGGGTGCGAGGCGGGGCTCATGCTCAATTATTTTATTGCGGATGTATTCACCCGAAGATACTGAAAACTTTTGGTATTCTCCATCTACAATGTCTCCTAATGCATTTATTAACAGACCATGTTCATCCTGTTCGAAGAGTGGGTCCCAGTCGCTACCCCAGATGACTTTAATAACATTCCAGCCTGCACCGCGAAATATCGCTTCTAATTCCTGGATAATTTTTCCATTTCCACGAACAGGACCGTCAAGACGCTGTAAATTACAATTAATTACAAAGATAAGATTATCTAATTGTTCACGACTGGCTAAACTAATGGCCCCTAAAGTTTCTGGTTCATCGGTTTCACCGTCACCCAGAAATGCCCAGACATAGCCCCCGTTTTTCGGTTTCAATCCGCGGTTCTCTAAATATTTGTTAAATCGAGCCTGATATATGGCCATGATAGGACCTAATCCCATTGACACTGTTGGAAACGACCAGAATCCGGGCATAAGTCGTGGATGAGGGTAAGAAGGGAGCCCACCCTCTTTACTGAGTTCCCTTCGAAAATTATTAAGGTCCTTTTCAGATAACCTTCCTTCTAAATAGGCTCGGGCATATATCCCTGGTGCAGAATGTCCCTGGAAATAAATAAGGTCCCCCCCATACTCTTCTGTTCGAGCTCTGAAAAAATGATTGAAGCCAACCTCGTATAGAGTTGCAACAGATGCATAAGTTGATATATGTCCACCAATGCCATCCGCCTCACGATTGGCACGAACGACCATTGCCATTGCATTCCAGCGGATATATGACTTGATGATTCGTTCCAGTTCGCGGTTGCCGGGAAAAACCGGTTGCTCAGAAACAGGGATGGTATTAATATAAGGTGTGGTTGCTGGGCATGGTTTACGGATACCTAAAAGATATGTATAATCCTGTAATCGTCGAAGCAGGTTTGCCGTTGCCTGAGGACCGCGTTCCTCTAAATAGGCTATTAATGCATCTATCCATTCTTCATCGGGAAAAGAAATCTTATCTATTTCTACATGTGCTTCGCTAATAGGGTCAGAATTACTCATTATAGCGTCCCCTGTTTTGCGTTTCATTTCCAGTTTATAAATATTATCTTATAAATAACTTAATCAATCAAGTAAACAATTTCTTTTTATGTTTTATTTTCTCCTAACAAAACAAAATTATATTTTTACCCCTTTTTGTTTACTTTAGTTTGATAATTTCGTTATAGTTATAAGCATATGTTCATAATTATTGTAGGAAAAAGAAAGTAATGCCAAGACCATTTTGCCCGAGAAAATTAAATGCATGTCCTATTGTAGAACAATTTGTTCCTGTAATCGATGGAGAAAGAAAAAATAATGATACAGAACCTGTAACCCTCACATTAGATGAATTTGAGGCTCTGCGGTTGGCCGATTATATGGGTTTATATCATGAAGAGGCAGGACAACAAATGGGAGTATCCCGTCCTACATTTTCCAGGATTATTGAACAGGCTCGCAGGAAACTTTCTAAAGCACTTGTAGAAGGGATCCCTATATATATTAATGGAGGTTCTGTAAATTTTGTTTGTCAACGGCGAATGCATGGCAGAGAAAGACATTGTCATAGAAACTGTAGAAGACAAAATTATGTTCATGAGATGAAATATGAAAAAGGTAATTATAATAATAGACCCTGAATCATAAGGGAATTATATGTGAGAAATCCAAGAAACTTTGGTATGGTTAACTGCCAGGGAGAATCCCAAATTAACAGGAGAGGTATTCAGAGATGGAGATGGACACAATCTGACACTCTTCCCTCTTTCAATTCTGAACAGATATCAGAAAAGGAAATGAAATCTCCTTCTGGATGAAACTATATCGCTCCTTGCATTTGCAGAAGAGGTCCCCATGCTTTTTATCATGGTCCGAAGGGAGAAATTGTTCATGCCTCAAGAATGAAATTTGAAGAATAATAATTTGCAAAAATTCTATATACACAAGGAAAGGATAAATATGAAAGTAGCAATTCCCACGAATGATGGTAAAAATGTATCTTCTCATTTTGGGCAGGCTAAAGGTTTTTTGTTTGTTGAAATTGAAGGGGATAATATAAAGAGGGAAGAGTATATTCCTAATACTTTTACAGGACATGCACAACACATAAGTAATGAAAATAAGTCGAGTGAACACTCTCACAGACATACTCACTCCATAGATGTACATGAACGAGTGGTCAATAAGTTTTCTGGTATTAGTGCTGTCATTTCTGGTGGAATGGGGTATGGTATTAAAAGCAGATTGGAATCTGCAGGGATCAAAACTATATTTACATCTGAGAAAGATATAAGAAAAGTATTATCTCTCTTTATTCAGGGCACTCTTCAAAATGAAGAAAATTTAACTTGCAACCATCGTCATTGATGAGACAGATACAGACCGGAGTCAAACTGCTTTAATTAATATAGTAGAAAAGGATAATCAAAATCTGTCCATTATTTCTTCACTTTGTAAAACAGCCATAGTACGGTTCACAGGCCATTTGCCGGGGAAACGAATAAACTCAACATGAGAATCCATATACAGGAAATTGCAACCGCCGGGAACATGGTTGAATTCCTGACCAATATCGGTACTAACCCAGTCTCCACTAACAGGGATTTCGCTTTGCGCTTTGGCACTTGCGGAAGGATTGTTAATGTCTGTTATCATGAATCGTTCAATTCCTTCCCTCAGACGATACATAGTAAGATTTTGTGTCCCATCGTTGAATGTGAAATCTTCGTCATTTTGTGTGGGGTTTCCTAATCGGGGATAGAGGTTGGCTAACATAATAATCACCTGGGGATTGTTTGCCATAAGCCAGTCTATCATGACATCTACATCCGGATTTTCAGGGGGGTCCGGTCTGTCAATAATTCTCGGGAACCATGTATTCCATGCCAGATATAAGTAAGAACAGCCACTATCATCTACCTCGCAGGGATAAAACTCTTGATTGGGGACTCCTGCCGTTTGTACTAAATTTCCCGCGCGGTCACCAATTACTTGAGCCCGATTGTCTGCCTTATTGAAAACTTTTATAGGGTCATTCCCCGTAGTGGCTGAAGGGCATAATAGGACTGCTGGGTCATTTAAGTATTCTGGATATACCGCCATACAATCAAGTACAAATTCTCCACTTAGTTCTGTGCAATTGTATAATTTGGAAGGTGGAAACCTTTCTCCTTTGGCTTCATTTGCATACATTTTACATGTTAAACCAATCTGTTTTAAGTTATTCTGGCAACTGGAACGGCGTGCCGCTTCACGGGCTCGGGCAAGTGCTGGAAGTAGAATTGCTGCAAGGATTCCAATAATGGCTATGACAACTAATAATTCAATGAGAGTGAAGCCATATTTTTTTTAATAATATTATTATATTTATTAAAATTAAACTAATTATAATAAATATTTCATATATTTCAATATTTATTCTAACTCATAATTATTTTTATTAGTAGTAATTATACAAGAATAGAGATGTGATGTTAAAATATTGGTATGCACTTTGTAATTGTAGTCTTTTATAAATAAGGAAAAAATAGGAGAAGGGATAAATATAGGGACAGGTTTTATGCCTGCCCCTAATAACAATTTTTTAGAGATTCTATTTATTCTTATTGAGGTAATATGGATGTTTTGAGTTTGGGTTCTATGGGTGTTCCGTCAGGTTTGCGGATACGGGCACAGAATTCCCATTGACCACTACCCTGACGGATTTTTGCAAGGATACGATTCCAACCTTGTTTCAAATGTATTCCGATAGTATCATCATCGGGGACACAGGGACGGTTTGTATTCTTTCCAAATACTTTTTCCCCATTAATCCAGATACGAGCGCCATCATCACTCCCAATGAGTAGGTTTACATCTTGCTCTATGTCGCTCCATACATAAGTACTCAAATAGGCCACTCGATTTTCTCCGCCGAAGATTTTATGCAGTTCGATGACCATCGGTTTGTTGGGATTTGTTCCTGGTGAAGCAGGTTTCCAGTTAACTTTTTCTGCCTCTTCTACTTTTTCGGGTGCAAATGCAAATTCATATAACATATTTGTGTTAATGTCGTCTTTAACATAAGGACCTGAGACCAACCAGGTGGTTATGAAGTCCTCAAATTTCGGCATAATCTCCAGGGTTCGCTGTGCTTCCTGTTTGATGAGTTCCATTTGTCCTTGTGCGATAACTTTTTCAAGGGCGGTAGATACCAAGTCGGGAGCGATACCGAGGAGCGTTTTGGAAAGTTTTACTATGGCTACTTCTGCCTCACCTTTTACCTGTTCGTTGTCAAGATATTGAATAACAATGGCTAATGCTTCGGGGTAGGATGTATTTTGCAGGGCACCGATAATTCCTTTTAATACTTCGGGCTTTGTGCTGATAGCAATGACATCGTTAAACAATTTTGTGCGTTGTTCGGAGGGCATATTTGAGATATTGTCCGATAGTTGGATAACGCCTGCAAGGGACTGCCTGCGGATGGCGTCATTCTCAGTGGTGCGTGCTAATTCCAACAGGGAATCCAGGGGTTCTGCATTTCGCCAGTTCGTCAATGAACGAATTAAGGTTTCTTTTATAGAATCTTCTGATTCTCGAAGATACTTGAGCAGTAAAGGCAATGAGCTATCTACTTTTCGCAAGGCTATTTTTTCCAATGCGGTTTTCTTTACTCCTACAGAAGGATTTAACTCTAATATAGTGGCAATCCGCTGAATTACTTCTTCGTCAGAGGCTTTTGTCTTTTGTGATAAGTTCAAAGTGGTCTCGAGTAAAACATCTCGCTGTGGTAATTCTGTATTGGCACGGGCAAAGTCCATTAATAGGGAAACAGGGGTGTCATCAGGCCATTCGTTCAATGCTTTTAAAACAACACCTAATTTATCTGTAGGTGTATTTGTATTTATTAATGCTTGTAGTTTTCCCCAACCTTTGGGATGACCGGACTTTGCAAGCACGCTAAGGAGAACGGTCTGGATAGGGAGTTCGGAATAAGTATCTAAAACGGAGGAAATTTTTTCTAATTGTTTCTCGGTCTCATCCGTGTTAAGGGATACAATTTTTAATATTAATTCCTCAAATAGTTCTTGTTCTTCGGTAGAATTTGCACCGGGTAGTAACTGTAAAATGGTATCGAACATTTCTGGACTGGGTTGTTCGATAAGGCTTTTTAATGCTGAAATCCTGCACTCGGGGTCTGCGTCTCCGGCGGATTGAAGAATTACGGGTTCACTTCCCGGGACTTTTCTTTCAGCCACCAATGGGAGAAGAATCTTTTTGAGGGCCGGTTCTATATCGGGTTTTTTTAGTATATCTAACATACTACGGCCAACTTCTTCTCCGGGCATGGATGCAAGACTTTCTTTTGCCAGTTCACTTTCTGCTCCTTCGCCGAGGGCTTTTGAAGTAAGTAATTCTAATTCTGATTTGCCACCAATAGCCCCTAATGCTTTTAGACTGGCTTCACGAATGGTTTGGTTATCGCTGTTAAGACTGGTTACGACATAAGGTAATATTTCTGTTCTTTTTTGTGAGGCAAATAGATTAATAAACTGTACTTGATTTTCTGGAGTGGAAAATGCTAATTCTTTGCATACTGCATTTAATAGATTCTTATTCTTAATAAGTGGTGTAGCACCAATCACCCGACGGACATAATTGGTATCGGGGTCGGCAAGTGATTTTATTAATGCCTTTGTTCCTTCATCTTCAGAATACTTTAAAAGGCTACGGAGGGATGCTATACGAAGGGATGGATTTGTTGTACTATCTCCGGATATGTTACGAATAACGGATAGAGCATACTGTGATTTTTTCTTTGAGAGGATTTTATCGGCACAGTTAAGAGCATGCTCTGTTAGTTTAAGACGGGTTGATTCTATGGATTGTGAGTGTGCTGTCCATAATGCGGAAAGGGCATTTTCATCCTCCATCATGCTCAAAGCAGAGCCAGCGGAGATAACTGTATCGGGGTCGGTATTATTTAAGAATACTGCGATGGCCGGTATTGATTTGATATCTTTTCTTAAACCAAGAGATGTAATAATCCCGATGCGATTTTTCCCTTCGGTTGATTGTAAGGCATTTCGTAGTGCCATAGCAGACGGTTCGCCAGGTATTTTTTCGAGTGCATAACGGGCCGATTCAAATAGTTCTGGAATATTTAATAAATCAGAAAGTGTAGAAACGGATGCCTGAGAGCCTAATTCTCCTAATTTTGAACATATAAATCTTTTTGCATCGGGTGTTGCATCGGATAGCAAGAATTTATTCATTTCTTTTTCGCAATTTGTAAGAGGTCTTTTATCCGAAGTCATTACCCGCAAGTATTCATTTATCTGAGTAATCGTAACACGACTATCTAATTCCTTAAATCCCTTTATTCGCTCCAGAAGTTCAGTAAATGGGATATGTCTGTTTTCTTCCCATATACGGGTTTCATGAGGTCCTGGGAAGTCTTCTGGCACAGGTTGGGTTACTTTGCCCGTAGCGCACCATTCTGCACCACGGACAAAGGTAGTCAAAAAACCGGCACATTGCAAGGCAACCGGTGTATCTTCTTGGGGGTGTCCTAAAACAGTCTGGAAAACTCTGCCTTTACCATATTGAATTGTAAAAAGAATAGGTTCGTGTTCGCCACTTCCCTTTTCCGCAGGGTCGGAGTAAGCCGTTGCAAGAACGGTTAGATTTTCAGCAGGTCCCCGCAAATTATGGTATAACTCATCTTTTTTATGTAACCATGCAGGAGGAAGTCCTTTTGTAATAGGATGATTTCGGTCACGGATGACTACCTGGAAGGCATGTTGGGTTCCATGGGCTCCACCGGGTCCGGGGATATTTTCCTTTACAACTTTGCCATCACGCCAGCGAACATAAGGTCCCCATCTTTCGTCACGATTGCCCCAACCGCCCAGTCCGATAATTTTATTGAATTCCGGCCATTCGGGGAAAGCATTGTTGGCCGCATGATAAACAACGACACCACCGCCGTTTTCTACATATGATACGAAAGACTGTTTTACATTTTCAGGCCAGGGATCACCATTGTAGTCCAGTATAACTACTTGATATTTTTGAAATTCAGGCTGGAATGATGAGAAATCACCACCCTGAGCGGGAGCATGAAGCACATCTACTTGAAAAAGCCCTGTTTTTTCTAATGCGTCTTTCAAGATGGGAGAACTAATGTCCCAACGGTGATTGTTCTGTCCTGTAATAAGTAAAGATTTAATACTTGGTTCTGCAAATGTCCCGGGAATACAGGTAAGCATAAGAGCGATTAGGGTTATTCCCAAGGTTATCTGTTTTGTCCTATAATTCATATTATTTCTCCTTTATATCCAAAGAAAGTTTGTTAGTAAGTAATTTTATATATAAAGGTGCCAAGGTTCACGCATGGGACGACAAAGCATGCGATTGGCTTCTGTATCGTTTACGAAAGTCTCTGTTTCAGGGTCAAATTTTAAGGGTCTACCTAATTTGAGAGCAGTCAGTCCTAAATGTCCAATCATAATAGAATGGTGGGCTACTTCTGCTGGTGTAATTGTTTTTTTACGAGTTCGAACACATTCTAAAAAGTTACCAATATGATTGGAGGAACGATATAGATGTAATTCATGAGGTTTGATTTCAGTCTGGACAAGGGAACGCGGTTGTGCATCAAAGGCCCCTCGGTCAACATGTATCCAGCCTTCAGATCCTTTGAATAATACCCCACCTTTTTGCCGGGCCGTTACCAACATGTCGAAACCTTCTTTGAATTTGCAAAGGAATTCATAGTCTTCTACCGTGTCAAACAATCCATCCTCTGCTTTAGGCCAATTCCCTCCTCTTGGGATAATTTCTACCGGTGCGGTTAATTCTGTGCCCATTCCCCACTGAGCTATATCGCAATGATGACCTGCCCAGTCTGTTAATTGTCCTCCTGCGTAATCGCTAATCCAACGGAAGTTCCAATGACATCTTGCTTCACAGTAGGGAGCATAAGGTGCCGGCCCCAACCACATATCGTAGTCAAACCAGGGAGGGGGATCGGATGGTTTTGTGTCTCGTTTGTTAATAGAATTTTTAGCAGGAAGTCCTACAACAACATATTTTACTTCACCGATGTATCCATTGCGGACCAGTTCGCATGCCTGGCGGAAGTGGTCTTGAGACCTCTGCCAACTACCTGTTTGCCAAATTCTGCCATATTGTTCTACTGCATCTACTATAGCCCGGCCTTCTTTAATGGAGCCGGCTAGTGGTTTTTCACCATAAATATCTTTTCCCGCTTTTACTGCCATAATTGCTGGTATAGCATGCCACTGGTCAGGTAGGGCTAATGATACGGCATCTATATCTTCACGGGTGATTACTTCTCGAAAATCTTTATAGCCGGCACAGTCTTGATTTCCATATCGGTCATTGACTTTTTTTATGGCAGACTCGAGATGTTGTCTATCTACATCGCATACAGCGATGACCTGTGCCGAAGGTTGGTCTAAGAACCCTTCCATGTTTGAAGTTCCCATACCACCGACACCAATACATCCGATTGTAATTCGTTCACTGGGGGGAACCGCACCATCGAGACCTAAGGCCCTGCCGGGTATGATGTACGGGAATGCAACTGTTGCTAACGAGGCAAGCCCTGTCCTTTTTAAAAAATCTCTACGGTTTAAGGCTTCTTTTTTTTGCTTTTTCTGTTTCATAATAAAGGGGCCTCCATAAATTAGGGTTTTGCTACATTAATAGAAAAGATTTTTTTATCATAACAGACTATATAAATAAAAAACGAGTTTTTCAATTTAGTTCAATTGTTTAATTATATTTCAAAAAATTCTATTTTATCTTGATATGTTTGATTTTCTAAAATAGGAAGTATAACAGTTTTTTTTTCTTCAACAGTTAAAATGCTCAATGAGGAGTAGAAATATGGATAAGCACACATTGTTTGGAATGTCTCTCTCAGATAAAGCAGTAAAGAAAGGGGAAAAATTAAAGAATAAGTTTGCAAAAAAGTTTGGGTATACAGGCAGAGATGAATTTCCCCTAATAGCAAAATCAAATGTTATTTTGGCTCCTATCATTAATCTGCATGATGTTTATTCTGATAAGGAGGGTATTCCACTTGACCCGAAGAAGGGTATGGTCATTGGGACAATTCGCATGGGATATGGGCATTATCGTATTGGTATGGCTATAGCCTCTGCGGTGAATTATGCGGGCTATATTCCCTATTGGTTCGACTTGCTAAATTTTAATAGTGCAGGGGCACGAATGATTCGCTATCTGGATTATTGGTATTCGTTGGGTTCTCGCATCTCTCAGAAATCGAAGTTATTTAATCGTTTTTTCTGGGACCCGCTTATGGGCAAGTGGTATCGTGGTCTGGAAAAGAATTATCCTGTGATGGCAACAGCAGAGGTACTGTCAGATGTATATCGGCAACTTGACCTGAATATTCCTGTTCTGGCAACACATCCGTTCAATGCACATGGGGCGAGTTTTGCAGGAATGAAGAAGGTGCTCAATCTAATTCCGGATAATTGTCCATTAGGTTTTCATCTTTCTCCTGATGCAGTGCAGGTGGTTCAAGGACCCTCGGAATACTTTGGTTTTCGTACATTACGAGGGATGATTCCGCCGGAGGTTGGGAAAGGGATACCGCAAAATCAGTTACGAGCGGTTGGACACTATGTAGACCATGAACTACTGGCATCATTGGAGGAGGATGTTCAAAATCGTATATCTCGGATGGATAAAAAGGAGCCCCGTCGTTTCTTAATTTCGATTGGAGGTGCTGGTGCTCAACAAGATTTGCTTGTTAATATTGTGAAGTTCCTATGGAAATGGATTAAAGATGGGAAATTGATATTGTTTATTAATTTTGGAGACCATAAAAATGCATTGGAATATTTTAGAAAGAATATTCCACAATTCGATGAGTTGCTTGTTTTACATAATCAATGGGAAGAGACCAAACAATTTGTATATGAGGCGCTAAATAATAAAATTGTAGGGACCCTGCATGGTTTTCTCCATGACAATACCTATTCCGCAGTTTATACAACGAATCTATTGATGCGTCCCAGTGATTTGTTGATAACAAAGCCCAGCGAACTTGCTTTTTATCCAATACCGAAATTGTTGTTAGAACGGGTTGGTGGTCATGAAGCATGGGGAGCCATTCGTGCCAGTGAGATTGGTGATGGAACACCGGAATGTGTTGGTCTCGATTTTATTTTGCAAGTATTGAATATGCTCATTGAGGAAGATGACCTGCTTAAAATGTATAACGAGCAGATTGTCCAGTTAAAAAAAATAGGTATCTATAATGGTGCTTATAGAGTAGTAGAGTTAGCATCGGAGAAATAGTCTTTTTTTAATAGTTTCTATTCTTTGTTTTGAGGAAATAACAGAAAGAACAATACTAAAAGTATCCCTTTTTTAGACCCTTTTAATAAGTATTAATTGATACTTATTTTCTCTTCAAAAGTATGGAGCAATCATGCATGTTTTAAAATAGGAATAGTCTTTTGGTAAATCTTTTTATGGAATTTAACAAAAAAGTGGATTTTATAAATCTAATATATATAATATTTGATAAATAGGGTATGGAATTATCTATTAATATGATAAAAAAAGGAATAATTAATGTGACTTTTATTTTTCAAAATGAAGTGTTAAAAATTTGACTTTTAAATAAAAACTGTGTATTAATAATAGTGTAGTTTTAACTACTCAATAACAATTTAATAACAAATTAACCCCGAATGTTATCCGGGCGACTTGCGAGGGCTTATTAATAAATGGCTCGGGTAACAGAAGAAAAAGGAAAGGAGTAGGGTTATGAAAAAACAAGGTTTTACACTCATCGAATTACTTGTTGTCATTGCCATTATTGGTATTCTCGCCGCGATATTATTGCCAGCACTTGCTCGTGCTCGTGAAGCGGCACGTCGTTCTTCCTGCCAGAATAATCTGAAACAGTGGGGAACCGTTTTCAAGATGTATTGTAATGAAGCCAAAGGTGAAAGATTCCCACCGTTGCAGGTTGTAAAAAGTGCTCAGGCGGCACAACCGTATCAAATAGCTTTAGCAGCGGCTCCTGCGGTAGAAACAATTTACCCTGAATATTTAACTGATACTGCTATTGCTATCTGTCCCTCCGACGCACGGGATACAGTAGCTTATCTGAAACAACAGGATGGAACCACATGGTTGATTAATGAACCCGAAAGATTAGATGCCAGTTATGCTTATATCGGTTGGGTATTAGACCGGTGCAAAGAAGGCGGTGTGAGTACATTAGGGAATTATCCTACCCTTAACTCTTTAATGACTTTGTTAGGTGGACAAGCACCTAGTCCAAGTGCACCCGTTCCAATCCAATTCGCAGAAGCAGTGAATAAACTGTTGCAAGATTCGCTGAGTTATATTGGTGCATGTTTGAATCCAGGCAATGTAGCAGCGGCTCAGGCTTTGAAGAGAATTGTAGACAATGATATATCTGTCCCCGCAGGAACAGGTAATGGTGGAAGCAGTACCATATATCGTATCCGTGAAGGTATTGAACGCTTCTTGATTACGGATATTAATAATCCCGCTGCATCCAGCCAGGCTCAGAGTGAAGTCTATGTTATGTTAGACCAATTTTCTGCTTATGGTGCTATTGATTTCTTCAATCATCTACCCGGTGGTTGCAATGTACTCTACATGGATGGCCATGTTGAATTTATCCGCTATATCGCTTCCAACAACACATCCAATCCAGATATTAACGCCGAAGAACCCATTTTGCCCAGCGTCGGTGTTGTCATTGGTGTAATTGCTCAAGCAGGTGGTTATCAATAATTATTAATACAATAATTTGCCCTCGCAAGGAATTCCGTGGGGACAGTGAAAACTGTCCCCACTTCTCTTTTAAAATACTTTAATGGCCGTTTTTGAATTTAATAAATTGAGATAGTGAAAATATTTGCAGTATATTAATCATTATGTTATGATACTTATTAAAGTTATCTGATGAATTGTCTATGTTTATTAAGAAACTACCCGATACGATACAAAAATTAGAAATCCTGAGTCGTGGGGCAAAATATGATGTGTCCTGTGCTTCCAGTGGTGTTCAAAGAAAAGTATCAACGGGGGGGATTGGAAGTACTTTATCTGGAGGACTTTGTCATAGTTGGTCTTCCGATGGTAGATGTATTTCATTATTAAAGACACTCCAAACTAACTATTGTCATAATAATTGTGCCTATTGTATTAATCGATGTAAAAATAGTATTGAAAGAACTATAGTTGCTCCTGAGGAACTTGCGAAGATAACCTATGAATTTTATCGCAGGAACTACATTGAAGGACTTTTTTTAAGTTCAGGGATATTTCATAATCCCGATCGAACGATGGAACTAATGTTAGATACAGTAAAGATATTGAGGAAAAAGTATAAGTTTAATGGTTATATTCACATGAAAATACTTCCCGGTGCCGATGATAATGCCATAGAACAGGCTATATTATGGGCAGACCGGATAAGTATAAATGTAGAATTTTCCACTTCATCATCATTCGATTTATTGGCCCCTCAAAAAAATTTGAGGCAAATTATTAATACTATGAAAAAGATAAACTCTATTCGAGAAAAGTTAATCGTTTTTTCTAAAGAGAAAGGTTATTGTGCGAGAAGTGGACAAAGTACACAGATGATAATAGGTGCTACCCCGGAAACGGACCGGCAGATTTTAAAACTATCAGAGTATTTATATAAGAAAATTCAACTAAAAAGGGTATATTATTCTGCTTATGTTCCTGTTAATCAGGACTCTTTTTTACCCCAATTTATAAAACCTCCTTTACTGCGGGAACATCGATTGTATCAGGCAGATTGGCTTATACGATTTTACGAATTTTCTCTGGATGAACTGCTTACAGAAAATAACCCCAGTTTGAGTGAAGACTTTGACCCGAAGGTATCCTGGGCATTAAATCATTTAGATTTTTTCCCTGTGGAACTTATGCAAGCAGACCTGTATCAATTGTTAAGGGTACCTGGAATCGGTCCGATATCTGCTCGAAGAATCCTCTGTTTGAGAAAGAGGGGTGTTATTGATTTGGAAACCCTAAAAAGATTAGGTGTAGTTATTAAGAGAGCCGTTTATTTTGTGACTATTGGAGGGAAATATTTTGGGGATGTAAAGATGGATTATTCGTTATTACTCGAGAAACTTTCGAAGTGTAATTCTACAAGAGAAATTGTTGGAGATTTGTTCCATCGTGAATTACAACCTATCTAATAGAAATCAATTTAATGATGCCGATTATTCACTTTTTCCTTCACAAATAACTCAGGAAGAAATAGAAGAACAAATACAAAAAGCCCCTGATTCGGTAAAGAAAATATTACAGTATTATTTACTAGTAGATAGTGAAAATAAGTATGAGGAGGCAAAATTTATTTTAGAGAGTTTTTATAAAAATAAGGAAATTCCCATTGAAAAAATAAAGAATCCCATTGTGTATAAAGTTATAAAAACCACACGTAGTATTCGGAGACAAATACACAAGTTAATGGGTTTGCTTCGTTTCCACGAGGTTGAAGGAGGGTATCTTTATGCTCCGTTTACTTCTGATTTTGATGTTATTATTCCTCTTTCATTACATTTTGCATGGAGATTTCCCTCGGAACGACTTATTATACATGATATAAAAAGGGAAAAGGCTGTATTTGTGGAAGAAGGAGATTTGTTTGAAGTTGTTTTTCATAGCATGCTTCCATCAGAAACAGAGGATGAAACATTTTTTCAGCAATTATGGAAAATGTATCACCAAAATATCTCGATTCAAGAAAGGGAAAATAAAAAACTTCAACGGCATAACCTTCCTATCAAATTTCAACATTGGCTCATTGAATTTGAGAAGCAATATATTCAGGGATACTTGTTTGAGGATGAAAAATTAAGATTATTTTATTCACAAAATGGAAATAACAAGTAATTATTATTTTAAGAATTATGAATATTGGGAGTGTTATCCAGATGTCTTAAATTTATACAAAAGACATAGAACTTTAAATAGAAAAATAGTTTCTAATCTTCGTGTGGTTCAATAAATCTGAAAAAACAATGTGTAGATATTTTATCTATATGATAGAATTAATAAGTTGAAAACATTAAATATTTTTATAAAAATTATTAATATTATTAAAATACATCAGGTTATCTTTGATTAATAAAATTAATATTATTATTTATCAATAACTTATAACAATATTATATTTTTTATTAATTAAATTATTTACTTGAAATTAATTTATTTATTATTTATAATCATTTTATATCTTGATTTTAAAATATAGATATAACTTTTAAAAAGTAGGAGGAGATACTATGAAGAGATGGGGTTTTACTTTAATTGAGTTATTAGTTGTTATAGCAATTATTGGAATTCTTGCTGCGATATTGCTTCCTGCATTGGCAAGGGCGCGTGAATCGGCGAGAAGGTCATCTTGCCAAAATAACTTAAAACAGATGGGCGTCATATTTGAGATGTATGCAAATGAAGCGAAAGGAGAGCATTATCCTCCCGTAAAGTTAGTAGATTGTAATGGTAATTATGTCCTGGATGCTATCTTTGAGTTAACGGTGGTATACCCTGAGTATATGACTGATTTAAATATTTTAGTATGTCCTTCCGATTCTGATGCGGAGTCTGTGCGCACAAGGTTTCACCAGGATTATGATATAAACAAGCCTGTATTACCCTGTCAATTTGGAAAAGGAAGTTATAATTATACGGGATGGGCAATACATCCGGATGTGTTATTGAGACCGGGTGTAGAAATTCCGCAATCAGTAGCAGAGCTTCCTTTAGGGGCCGACCCCTATACCATGTTGATAAATGCTCTACCATATTTCAAACCTGAAATGTCTGAATTTCTACAAGAGGCCATGAAATTATATTTGCCGAATCTTTCTACCCAGGAAAAAAATGCTGTGAAATTAAGAGATTTAGGACCCGTCAAAAGGTTTAAAAAAGGTATAGAGCGTTTTCTAATAACAGATATTAATAACCCTGCTAATTCTGCATTGTCGGCGAGTGAACTTCCTGTAATGTGGGATGAATTTGGTGCTTTCGGGAATGCGGCTCATTTTAATCATCTGCCGGGTGGTGGAAATGTTCTGTATCTTGATGGTCATGTTGAATATTTACATTATCCCAGCAAATTCCCAGCAGACTTTTTAGGCATTATCTTAACCCTTGCACAAAAATAGACCTAAAATTATACTTGAATAAAAATTGCGAGGCGGTAAATTATCTAAATGGGAAGAGGGGGGTAGTCTTTTTTTCATAAAATGTGTTGTTTTATTTTTATATTTTGATTTTTATATTTTTATTAGAATAGAATAAAATAAAAAACAAGCAATATTTATTTTATTAATAGTAAGTGTATTATTGTTGTATTCATATTTTGGACATTTAATGGATGACTATGGAAGATATAGATATACTTATCACTACTCCTAAAAAGATAATTGGAAGCAAAAGTAAAGAATTAAAAATTGAAGGAAGACATCTGAAAGGAGACTTTGAATTATTGTCTCTGGATAAGAAACATTTTTTTAGAATGTTTATCAGGAAAAGTATGGAGTTTCCAGAAAATTTTTCAATAGGTTTAGATTACAATCCTAAAACTGAGAAAGGTTTTCCATTAATTCGTTATAATGGACCTCATTATGTAACAGAAGATGTTATAAAAACTGAGCCACATTACGGTTATCACATTCACAAGATAAAAGAAGAGGATATAGAGAAGAATGTTCGAAAAATATCTTTTTGTGCTATTACAGATGAATTTGATTCTTATGAAAAAGCGTTAAATAGTTTTATTAAGAAAGTAAACATTATAAACAGTAGTGAGTATTTTAGTCCTGAGTTAGATTTTGGATAGTGAGAATATGGAAGAAATTAAGAAATTGTTAAATGAACAAAGTATTCAAAAAATCTCTTTAGTAGAAAAAAGACCTAATATATGGAGAGTAATTATTCCTTTTTTTCATGAAGATGGGGATATGGTAGAGGTTTTTATTTCTCCATTGGGAAACAGTATGTATAGAATCTCAGATTTTGGAATGACATTGATGCGGTTATCTTATTACTATGATATTGACACACCGAATAAACAAAAAATTTTTAATCTAATTATTTCATCGTACAACATACAAATAGAGAAAGGTACTTTATTTATTGATGTTGAAGATTCTCATATATATCCCGCTTTGCTTCAGTTTATAGGTGTTGTTCTTAAAGTATGTAATATGAAAATATATAAAAGGGAAATAATTAGTAGTCTGTTTTTTGAGATACTTGATGAATTTATGCAAACAAAATTATCAAAATTTGATCTTTATAAGGATTTTTATCCCTTAGAAGATTTACCTGAATATAAAGTTGACTATTGTATAAATCATAGTAAGGTTCCTATCTTTCTATTTGGTGTAAATAACTCGTCTTCGGCTCGACTTACAGTTATTTCCTGTCTAAAATTCCTATTGGAAACTATAAAGTTCAGAAGTGTGGTAGTGCTTGAATCATTAGATTGTATGGGGAAAAATGACCAAAAAAGATTATTATCTGTTGTGGATAAGGTATTTCCTGACTATGAGGAATTTGAGAAAAATGCGGAGGGGTATATTGAAAGGGAGAGAAAATTATTAGAGTTGTAAATTGTATTTTTTATTTGTTTGATTCTAAATTTGGTTATGGACAAGGGCGTTCAAGAAGGCGCTTCGGGTTTGTGCTCCGACTTTTTCACCGGAATAACCATCAAGGAG
>CAKZKR010000003.1 GCA_937124615.1 uncultured bacterium | reverse complement strand
GGACCACCATTGGAAGGATTCTCTCCTTGCAGTAGATTTGGGTGCGTCTCTGTTGTTGTAGGGAAATTTGATTGTTCGGAGGAAACCAATTGCTTTTTTAGGGTATCTATATTAATCTTTGACAATAATTCTTCTTCAATATTACTAATATCAGTAGCATTCTGTATTAAATCTGTCATTACAGGGATGGAATTTATTGTACCTAAACTCTCTTCACCTCTGATAGGACTCATTTCTTGTGCTGGCTGAAGTCGCAAAGATATCTCATCTACACTATCACCCCCATTTTCTAAAACAAGAGCCCCCTCTGAACTACCTAATTTTGAAATAACAGATGAGCGTACACTTTCTTGTTGTATCTTTGTATTATCTATTTCTGTCTCTGATAACGAACTGGTGGCATTTTGTGGAATGATCATACTGGACAAACCCATTTGTGCCATCAATATGCCCAAAAGTTGGCTAAAATCATTGCTGTCCGCAGTAGTGTTGTCTTGCTTAAATACATCTGTTTTAACTGTATCTTCTGAAATCACAGGTAATAGAATATTTACTATACTGTCAATCATAAGTTTTCTCCTAAAAAAATAGAAATTTAAAATCCCACAGTATGAAAATCAAGATATATATTGGAAAACTGAGGAAGGATAATTAAGAGGAGGGGATAGAAATGGGTTGCACTTTTTGTAACGATTGGAGCACTTGTGCCGCCAATTGGGCGTCTAATGCTTCTACAATTTTCCCCCTTTCTTTAGGTTTTACATAAGAGAGTATTTCCGCAATCTCATCCGGACTCATAGTCTTCAGCCGTTCTGCTGCCTTATCAGGTTTCATCCCACTAAGAGTAACCGCTATTGTTTGCATCTGAACTGCTTTTTCTTTTTTGTCTATTTCCAATTTTGAACTAAGTTCTTTTTGTACTGATTCAATTTTCGACTGCATCTGTTGTAATTCTTGAGACTTCAGTTTTATCTCCTCTTCTTTCTTCTTTATTTCTTCCTCCTTCTGTTTTAGTGAGGCTTCTTTCTTTTGAATTTGCTCAATCAAAGTAGCGATAGTATCCTCTTGAATACTAGGTCGCGATATTGAAACTTTCTGAGACGCAGTAGATGAAGGAGCAACTAATTTTTGAAGAGACTCTCCGGATAGGTTCCCCGTTAGGGCTAATACTCCTACCAATGTGCCAATAAAAGATACGACAGATAATATAACAACTATAAGAAGTCGCATGATTGCTTTCCTATATTTCAAAGCTATATTTCAATATCATATTACTCCTTTGGTCTTCATTGAAAATCGTACTCCACTTAAATCATCTGTGTTTTTTTGTATTTCCTTCTGAACCCATTGTCGAAAAACTTTTTCTCTATTCTCTCTTATTTTTTGAAGCATTTTTTCTTCTACCATAATTTGTTCCAATTCTTTTCTCTGGTTTTCGGCAATAGTTTCTAATTCATCTTTTCTTTTCTCTAACAAATCTTTCTGCTTGCCCAAAAAAACAAGATAGTCAAATGACTCGGAAATTTCTTTTACTTTTTTTGATTTTTTCTGCATTGCTTGAACCTGATGGGTATACTCTTTCTGTAATTGTCCTACATTTTCAATTTCCTGACTAACGGATTTAATTTTCATCCATGTTTCAGCCAACTTTTGAGCACATAATTGTTTCTGCGTTTTACGAATTCTTATAAGAGGATCATATCGTTGATAATCTCCTGGATTCATAATGATTAACTGAGTGCCTCCTGCATTAATGGTATAATTTGTTCCCAGTTGACCTTCTCATAAAGGTCCTGTATTAAGAATTTTTTTATCTTTGGCATAAGTCTTAATGCCTCGTCAATTTCTTTATTTGAGCCTGCAACATAGGCTCCAATATTTATTAAGTCCTCTGCGTCCCGATAGGTGGCCAGGATACTCCGCATCCGATTTGCCAGAGAACGATGGTTCGACAATGTAACATCCAGCATAGAACGACTAACACTCTCCAAAACATCTACTGGGGGGTAATGTCCTCGAGTTGCTAAACCCCGTGATAATGAAATATGCCCATCTGTAATACTTCTAACAGCATCTCCTATGGGGTCATTCAAATCATCTGCTTCTACAAGGACCGAGTAAAAACCTGTAATTGTTCCTTTTTCTGATGTCCCTACTCGTTCTAACAAACGAGGTAACAGACTGAATACAGAAGGTGTGTAACCTTTCGTAGTAGGAGGCTCTCCAACAGATAAACCAACCTCTCTTTGAGCCATAGCAAATCGGGTTATGGAATCCATCATTAATAATACATCAGCCCCCTGGTCCCGAAAATATTCGGCTATTGTTGTTGCAACATAACCCGCACTAATTCGCCGTAACGCAGACTCATGTGATGTCGCGACAACAACTACAGACCTTTTTAAGCCCTCTTCACCTAAATCCAATTCTATAAACTCTCTAACTTCTTTGCCCCGTTCCCCCACCAGAGCTATTACATTTATATCCGCATTAGTATTCCGAGCAATCATACCTATCAATTTACTTTTTCCAACCCCACTACCTGAAAGAATGGCTACCCGTTGTCCTTTCCCACAAGTAGCACATCCATCTATAGACTTTATCCCTGTTGCTAGGGGTTCTGTTATTCGGGGGCGAAACACGGCCGAAGGAGGAGTTGCATATAAAGACCTCTTTTCGCTAATTTGGGGAAATGGCTTCCCATCAATAGGATTTCCAAGTGCATCCATTACCCTTCCTAAAAACGAATCTCCAACAGCAACATATCTTGATTGAAAGGTTGGTATTAAAACATAATCCGGGCCTAAACCCTGTATTTCGTCCAGGGGCATTACAAGATAATGGTCATTACGAAATCCCACCACTTCTACAGGTATCAATATCTTTCTATCCTTTGAGGAGATATAACAAAGGTCTCCAACTCTCATTTCAGGGCCACTAACTTCAATAGTCAATCCCGTAATATTTTTTACCTTACCACAAACATGAAACGGTTTTATTTCTCTAATAACATCTATATAAGGATTAAATGTCAACACCATTTTCCCTCGCAGAATTTACAATCTTTTCAACTATTAGATTTAACCGGGAGAAAATCTGATTATCGATAAATAATGTCTTTGTCTCTGCTATACACCCCCCTTTTCCCACCGTTTCATCAGGAACAAATATTATTTTTTGGGTAATGAGTCCATCTTCTATCTGTGTCTTGATATAGTTTTCTAACATACCACAATCGTCGGGGTGAATATGAATATATATTTCATGGCTATCCATCAATTCAGTCAAGGTTTCTTTTACTATTGTCTTAACAACACTGTGATTAACTTCAACTTGATTTGAAATAACTTTTTCAGAAATCTGAAACACAAGTTTAAGTACTTGTGGAATTAGTTGTTCCAGAAAATTTGTTTTTGTTTGAACAATTTTTTCCATACTTTCATAAAAAACTTTTTTCATTTCTTCAAGGACCTGATGAGCCTCTTGTTCGGCAAGTAATTTTCCCGCATTGTATCCTTCTTCAAATGCTTTTTGTCTTATTTCTTCCGCTTCCTGTTGTGCTTGTTCTAAAACCATTTTACGCAATTCTGCAGGAGTATATGCATTCAAAGGATCATTTAAAATTTCACTTTCTTTAGGAAACTCTTTTAAACCATTACGGTCTAAAAATTTTATCTCAACATCTTCTGTAATTATTTTATATGTCTTTTTAAATGGAGACATAAAGACATTTCCCTAATTTATTAAACAAGAATTTCTTCTCCTCCACCTTCTCCCCTCCCTGTAATTATAAGGTCACCCGATTCCTCCAATCGGCGGATAACAGCAACAATTCGTTGCTGGGCTTCTTCCACATTTTTAAGTCGAACAGGTCCCATAAATTCAATTTCTTCTTTCAGCATTTCACGGGCACGTTCAGACATATTTTTATATATTTTCTCTTTCACCTCTTCCGTTGAAGACTTCAAGGCTAAAGCCAAGTCTTTCGAATCAATTTCGCGTAATGCCTTTTGGATTCCCGCATCATCTACATAAATCAAGTCATCAAATGTAAACATTAATTTATTAATTTCATTAGCCAAGTCAGGGTCTCGTTCTTGAAGTTTCTCCATAATATTCTTCTCCGCAGACCTTTCTACGAGATTAAGTATCTCCGCCACTTCCTTAACACCACCTGCAAAAGTAAACCCCTGTGTAAATATCGCGGCCATCTTTCTTTCCAGAACACGCTCTACCTCGTGAATGATTTCAGGAGCGGTTCGATCCATAGTAGCAATACGATATATTACATCGGTCTGCGTTTCCGGTGGTAACGAGGAAAGAGCCAGAGCAGAAACTCTTGGGTCAAGGTGGGCTAATACCAGAGCTATCGTCTGAGGATGTTCTTCTTGAATAAAACTGCTTATCTGGGCAGGGTCTGCTTTCTTCAAAAACTGAAATGGAACCTCCTGTAAGGAACTTTGCAATCGACCCAATATTTCAACTGCTTTTTGGGCTCCAAATGATTTTTCCAGAAGTTCCTTTGCCAACTCAATTCCGCCTTCTGCTACAAAACGTTTTGCTTCTGCCATCTGGAAAAATTCATCAAATATTTTTGCTTTAATCTCTGGGTCAATAGTTCCCAAAGATGCAATATCCAGTGTAAGACGGTCAATCTCTGCATCTCTCAAATGAGCAAGGATACTACTCGCATGCTCTGGTCCAATACATGCAAGTAATATTGCTGCTTTTTTGCGACCGGTCAATTTATCCTGTTCTTTTGTATCTTTTTTCGGTGCCGTATTACTCTTCTCCTTCTGTTAGCCACGAACGAATTAAAGCGGCTGCGGTTTCGGGTTCATCAATTGATATACGGGCCACTTCACGAGCCACTTCTTGTCTTCTCAAATCTTCTTTTGATACCCCCGGTAATTCCACCATTTCAATTTCTTCCTCTTTTTCTTTCTTCTCCACTACCGTACTCCTTAAGAAAGACCTTAATAATAAAAAGACCACAAGTATACTTATCAACTGAACCGCTACTGTTACTGGCGTTATTATTGTTCTCCATTGGAATGGCATTTCTTCTGTTTTTGGAATTCCTGTTTCTAATTCCGATATACCAAAAGGTTGGTCATAAACCAATACTTCTGTCGGAACTTCACCCTCACCTACGGCCGACATCACAAAATTCTGAAACATTTTTTTACGCTCTTCTGTAAGGCCTATGTAATTTCTCTGCTTATTTCCCTGTTCATCCTGTGTTTCCTGATAGTCTCCCTCTACAATAACAGTTACAAGAAACTTTTCTACATTCCCACCTTCCTTTTTCTTTTTCCTTGTTAAACGGGACGGTTCATAATTAGCTATTTCCTCTGTTGTTGTTTCCTTTGAAGAAGTAGTCCCCGGAGTAGTGGCTTCAGGAACATTGGCAAGTACTCCCGGAGCCCCTTCGGGTGGCTTTTCTGTTGTTTCACTTGTAGTCTCTGTTGTTGATGTGCTTATTTCAGTCCCTTCACTTACCTTTTCCTCTATTTCCTCAGAACTATCAAAGTTTATCTTTGCACTTACAGAAACAGTTCCACGAACCCCTAATTCCCGAAGTTTACTCATTACCTTCATTTCTCTTTGTCGCTCCCATTCCGTTAATAATTCCAATTTGGAACTTGCAAGAGAAGCAAATCCTGCCTGTGGAGGAAGGTACAATACATCTCCTTTCGTACTAACTATAGTAATATTTCCTGGATGTAAATTAGCCCCACCGGCATGGTCAACAATACTTACAATAGCCTTCACCTCCTGCTTTGTTAACGGTCTATTTACATCAAGGGTAACTGCTGCTTCTGAAGGCTTTTGCTCAGAAATAAATAATTCTTCCTTCGCCTCGCGAATAAGCACATATGAATCGTTAACAAAATCAAAAGCATTTAATTGCTTTTGAATTTCTCCCTGTAAAGCCCGCATAAACTTTACATTTTGTAGCCATTGATTGGTCATTAATTCTGTGGTGGAAAATAGTTCCCAACCCGGTGGAATAGGTCTACCTACAGGCAAATCACTTTGTGCCAATAGCAACTGGGCATTACTCCGCTGGTCCAAAGGAACCCATACACTCGTGTTATTATCCCCCAACTGGTATTGAATTCCCTGACGATATAACACATCTGTTATTTTAGATACCTCCTGCGGAGAAAGTCCTGCTGATAAGACAGTATATTGAGGCTGTGCTCCGACATATATAATTAGTAATAAACCTAAAAAAACAATAAGAAAAGAAACGCTAATTATGACTTTAGCACTAAGAGTTAATTTACCCCAAAATTCCCGTATTCCGTTTATAAATTGTAGTATTGTTTCCATAAATACACTATATATTTTTATTTTTTATCATCAATATTTTGTATATATTCTAATTAAAAACAACTAACAAAACCAAACTAATAGAATATTTGTATTTATATAATACAATATATAGTGTATTTTGTCAAGATCTTTAACAAAATTTTGAAAAATAAATATTCAATTTTTACCTCCGCCTTTTCCTGTCCTGCTTATACAGGTCTCAGGGTATTTGATTTTCCATCAAATACTAAATTTGCATCCTCATTATCTCTTCATACGCCGTAATTACTTTATTCCGCACTGCCATAAGAGTTTGAAAAGCGGTATCAGCCCGCTGGACCGCTACCATAACTTCTGTAACATCTTTAATCTCGCCGGAAACTAACTTCTTGATAGTAGTATCGGCTTCATTTTGTAATTTCTGCACTTCAGAAACCGCTTCAACTAATATATCTTTAAAAGAAGTTTTACTTTCTGTCGGTGTTGCCTTCACAGGACCTATAGTAGGAATATCTACCTTAGGTTTTATTGGTCCTATGCTGTGAACAGAATCGACATTATCCACGAGAAATCACCTCATTCCTACTTATATAAATTTTTTTCTTATTTTTCCTCGACCGTATCATATAATTATTTTATCATAAAAATTCTTGTAAAACTTATCTTTGTAAAATTTCTAATGCTCTTTGGCGTATTTGTCTGTTTGCTACAAAAATTGCAATGTTGGCTTCATATGCCCTTTGTGCCGAGACAAGGTCTGCCATTTCATTGGCAAGTTGCACATTCGGATATTTCACGATACCTTGTTCATTCGCATCGGGATGTTCCGGTTCATATACCTCTTTAAACGGACTCCTATCATAAGTTATGGCTTTTACCTCAACACCTCCCTTCTTAGAAGAAATTCCCCTACCTAATTCATATCCCTGTAACAACACCATTTGACGGCGGAAGGGACCCCCATCATTTTCAGTTCGGGTTGTCTCTGCATTGGCTATATTATTGGCAATAATATTCATTCTCAACCTTTGGGCTCGTATTCCACTAAGAGCAATATCCCATGCCGATATTCCTTCAACTCGCATAATATTATCTCTTCAAATCGTTGATGATTGTTGCTAATTGACTAAACTTCTTGGACATTAATGCACTATAAACAGTTATTTTTCCTGTGTTCTCTGTTAATCGTGCAATTTGTTCATCAATACTTACCGAATTAAAATCATTCTTTATCATCCCGTCTCTTTTTGTATTAACAATAACTCCTTCTTTCTCCACCTGGATATGGCGAGGGTGGCTCGTGCGGAGAACGATACCCCCTCGCCCTTGCAATACGGCGTTGAGAGATTTCTGAAAATCCAATTCCTTTTGCGTATATCCAGGGGTATCCGCATTGGTTATATTATTGGCAATATATCGGTGATTAATTTCCGCTACTTTCATCGCAGAAATTAATATCGTTTCAGCACTTATCTTTGATATACCTTGAACCACTTTATTATCTCATACCTTTTACTTATTGGTGTTCGGTTTTTATTTTTAGCAAATGATGTGCCACACAGAACATATCTCGCATCTATATGAAAAACAGGGAGATAACTGAAATACACATGGATTCATTAGAAAAAAAATAAAGATATTTTTTCCTTACACAAGGAAATTTTTTCTTTTTTGTAAAGGTACAGGCCAAAATTAAAATGGCTTATAAATGAGCGAACAGGTTGGAGGTCCCCCTGGGAGAGAATTCTTTTTATTAAGAAGTTTAAAACCATTTTTTTCATAAAAGATAATGTTTTTTTCCTTATGTGTAATAACATAGGCAGGAACCTTGTCCCGGTTTGCACGAGAAATTAAATATTGAACCAATGCACTGCCCACTCCTTTTCCTTGTGATCCGGGATGAACCCCTAAAATATCTAATATCCAGGAAGGTTCTTTCACCTCACTTCGGGTTCTACTCTGATTATCCCAATAAGCCCGTAAAGGTCTCCAAAAATTTCGGCATATTAACTTTGGAACTGCTTTAAGAAACCCTGCTTTCATAATGTAACGGAAAGGAATATGAGAATGGAAATACGGAGGAATACAACCCGCAACACCACAAACATTCTCATCAACAAAAACAGAATTAAATTTCATCAAAAGTCGAATCCATCTTTCGTATGTCCAGGCAATAAACTCTTTGCGGAACTTTTCGTCAGGAAACATATAACAAACCAGACCATCATCATAAAAAGCATGAACTAATGCATCTACAGCCTTATCAATATCTGCTTCACAAATTTCTCTTATATGTATCACTAAGTTATCCGGTATTTATCTTTTATCGGTCTGTATGCCTTCTATCTATAAAATAGATACTTTTACCATTGATTGGTTGGGCCTTTTGCCGAACTTGAGCAAGTACTTCAAACATTTTTTTTGCATTTCGAAATGGTCTGAACTGATTATGAACAACTCCCAACGAAAGAGCCATCAATGGACATCTTACTTCGGTTCCATTTCTATCTACTGCAAAGATATATCCTTGCTCATATTCCTGTGGAGTATACAAATCTTTTTTCTTCTGGTCAAATGATAAAACTAAAGATTCACAATATTTTTCCACATCCGATATGTTTAATAAAATAACAAAATGTTCTCCTCCCATATGGGCCATAAAACATTCATAAATCCCCAGACTCTTTTTTACATCCAACATTAATTCCGACAAGAAATTCAATGCTCGTTTTTGTCCTTCAGGGCCCCGAGAAACACAGTAAGGTTTGAATCCCGTCATATTTACATATATAACTGCTATTTGTTCGCCCCTTGCTAATTTATGATTAATTTCTCTCTTGATCGCATCCGTACCTGGAAAATTAGTTATTTGATTACGACTATTTACAGAGGCGATTAACACACCTAAAGATGAAATTTTATCCATCAATCGCTCTAATTTAAATGGTTTAACAAGATAATCATCAGCCCCTTGTTCAAGTCCATGCAAAACTTCAGGTTCTTCACCTAATGCTGTTAGTATGAGTATGGCCGTTTTATAGATTTCAGGGTCTCTTCTTATTTTTCGACAAATCTGATACCCTGTAATACCCGGTAACATAATATCAAGAAGCACTATATCCGGTTTAAAACTTTTTGCTTTCTCGAAAGTACCCTCTCCCGTGTTTATAACTTCAACTTGATGTTTTTCACTTTGCAATTTGGTTTTTATCAACTCCGCCAAATCTAAATCATCATCTACAACTAATATCCTCATTTTCTTCCTTTCTTAACAGATTTAAAACTATAAAAAAGATCAACTGTATGATTTTACAAAATTATACATGATAAAATCATTTTTCGTTAGGCGTTTCTTCTTTAATATATCTAATATAAATCTTAATTTATATTTTGTGAATTCCTATTTTCCTATGATAACATTTAATATATGTACAAATATTAAACAGAGGAAAAGAATGATATGACAAAAGGCAATGTGTTTTATCAACGATTTATATATGTATTTATATTTATTACAATTGGTACTATTTCAATTTCTACAATCAACTGTTCCAAACCTGCTCCTCCTCCCCCTCCACCACAAGAGCCGCCTCCTCCCAGTCCTGAGCAAATACTGTCTGAAATGCGTTCAGCAATCCAGCCCTGGATAGATGCTATTACAAATAACACTCGTTTACCACAGGACCAACAGGATACCATTGTAAACAACTTGAGAAGTGTTAAAGCAAAATACTCTGCTATTGATAATGGGAAAATAGCAATGAGCAGAATTGCTCCCGACATAGAAGAAACGATAAGACAAGCAAGGGACAAACAGAGATGGGCTCTTGTTATTGCAGGGATAAATATTTATGATGTTTTACGTCCAGGCTCATCTGCATCAGATGGTAAGTACGCTCGATTAAAAGAAAGGGCTGAACTAATGCTCTCCCGTCCCCGGGTTGAAGTAACAGGTTTCTTACAGGCAGAAAATGACCTATATGTGTTTCTATCCGTTACTGATACTAAAACAAATAAAACAGAAACTTTTAAGGTCCGTGAGGGCGAGGAATTTTACGAACCCATAAACCCACAAACAAAACAAAAACAATCCGCAAAACTTCGTATTGTTCGTGTTATTGGAGACCAACAATCTGTAGAACTGCTTTATATTCCCGCAAATGATACATGGGTTGTACCAGGGCCTAAGAATAAAGGTTAATAAAACTTAATAATTAAAAATATATAGAATAAGAAATGACAGGTGATTTGTCAAAAGAGAGATGGGAATATTCACAAGAATGCAAAAATGATATTGTCCTTCCTTTATCTGAAAAATTCTTTTTCTGTTTTCTTTTACTCTGCATAACATTTATTGCGTATGCCAACACATTAAATAATGACTGGGTATGGGATGATGCTTCTTCCGTACTCATGCATAAACATGTACAGGACCCCAAAAAATTTTTCCAGTTATTTGCCGAAGACCAACATGCCTTTGGAAGAGGAAAAGGGAATTTCTATCGTCCTTTGGTTTCGGTATCTTTTATGTTAGATTATTTATTGTCTTACAAAAAAGATAAAGAAAATTCCCCTTTTCCTATAATTTCTCCTTTAGTCTTTCATATTACAAATACTTTATGGCATGCATGTGCAGTGATGCTTGTCTTTTTATTATTAAACAAACTAAGAGTGCCCTTTTTCGTCTCTTTTTGGACAAGTATTGTTTATGCTGTACATCCTATCCCCACTGAGGCCGTTACTTATATTAGTGGCAGGGCAGACATGATGTCTGCGGTCTTTATATTGGCAGGGGTTCTCTCCTGCGTCCAATACATCCAAAAAGAAGGAGGAATAACCCGAAACCTATATTTATTAGCCTGTCCCTTATGTTTTACATTTGGATTACTTAGCAAAGAATCGAGTAATATTTTTCCTTTAATCATTTTGCTCATCACACTTTTTGTCTCCCAATCAAAAGATTCTAATACAACATACGGATTAAAAAAAATAAAAATCTGGTTTCCTATTTTCTTGTCTTTGCTCGTTTCGTCCGTTTATATAACACTCCGATTAACTATTTTAAACTTTGCTGAGAAATCGACTCCTATTACAAAAGTATGGAGTGATAAAGTTATAGAAATTGGTCAGTCTTTTGCTTTTTATATACGCATTCTTTTCCTCCCTTTCGGACTACACATGGAACAAACACTCGAGCATACTCCTTATTGGACAGCAATATTTGGATATGCCTTTTTAGTTCTTATTGTTCTTATTTCTTATTGGGCATGGAAAAATAGAGAACACCGGATATTTATTAGCATACTATGGTTTTTAATCACATGGTTCCCCATATCGGGCTTTTTCACATTGAATGCACCGCAGGCAGAGCACTGGATGTATACCCCCATGATTGGATTCTGGTGGTTCGTTTTTGAGTTAATTTACTATACAATCCAGCACTTAACTTTTCAACGATTCCCACAAAAGTATGTACTCCCTGCAATAAATATTTTTCTTGTGATACTAACCCTTTCATATTTTTATTTAACATTTCTCCGGAATCAGGACTGGAAGAATAATGAGACCATATTTCAGAGTACACTTCATTATAACCCCAATACCACGCGTGTGCGATATAATCTTGCAGTTACTTATGAAGAAATCTTAAAAAATTATCCTGGGGCAAAAAGAGAATATCAGGAATTAATCCGAATTTATGATAGAATTAAAAAGAAATCCGGAATATCAGAAAAACAAATTTCATTTATAAATGAAGAAGAAATTGAAACCTGGCTCTCATTAGGAAAAACACTATTCAATATGGGGAGATTTGGTGAAGCAATCGAATATTTAACCCCTGTGAGTTTCTTAGTAAAACAAAAAAATTTTGTTCCTTATGGGATTGAAGCGTTATGGTATATTGCTCAGTCTTCTCTCGCTATAGGAGACATAAAAACATATCATATTATTACATCAAAAATACAGACCTCAGATGAAAAATTATTAAAAGAAATACAAAAAATTTCAATAGGTAGAAGATTTTCAACGCCTTCATATATAGCTGTAACAGAAGAATAAAAAATATAAGGGAAACAATATGCTTAAACACAAACTTTTACATCCTGAAATTCTCTACGCTATTGCCGGTGCTGGCCATGGTTCAAAAATCCTGATTACTGATGGAAACTACCCCGCCAGTACAAAGGAAGGTGTATGTGCAGAAACTATTTATCTCAATCTTGCCCCTGGAATAGTAAAAGTAACTGAAGTTCTGGATACTCTTCTAACTGCGGTAGAAATTGAAGAAGCGCATGTAATGTCTCCTGCAACAGAAGAAGAACCTGATATTTACAAGGAATTTCGTCAATCTTTACCTCATTTGTCTTTAGTCAAATTAGGAAGATTTGAATTTTATGAACAAGCATCCTCATCAGATACATGCATCCAAATTGTTACTGGAGATCAACGCCTTTATGCTAATATATTATTAACTATTGGTGTAGTAAAACCATAGATATATAGACGATATACAATACATTCGGTTGAAAATTGCATTTTTTGTTAAAATAATTTCATAATATATTGTTAATTGTTGACAATTTTCTTGACAAAAGATATAAAAAATGATAGAATTTAAAAATAAACTAAAATAGAAGATTACAAACAAATCATAATTATGGAGATGAAACATGTCTGAATCCGAAAACAATCTCTTTGGAGAAGAAAAGAAAAAGGAAGAAATCCCAAGTGCGGACTCGGGATTAGGAAATCTCCCTCCTTTGAGTGATTTTGATACAGGTGAAGTATCCGATATAAGCGGTCAACTTCCACCGTTGTCCTCTTTTGATTCGGATGCCTTTAAAAAATCAAAGGGAAGCGATGACTTTGAGGGAGGACTGCCTCCTATCAGTGATATAGACATTGTAGTACCGGAACCTACAGGCGGAAATATAAAAACATCTTTCACTGAGTTTGACAAATTAAGTGGTTCCGCACCAGGCACTCTTCAAACTCCCTCTCAACCTGGAACGAAAAAGCCATCCTTCCAGGACCTTGCAGCAGATAGCGACTTCTCACCTGAGACACCCGAAATAGGTCCGGGTCCTATCAGCCTTGAATCAGGATTGGAAACCCCGTTAGGGGATAGCGCATTTGGCGGAGGCAGTAAGGGCGGTGTGTTTGACTTAAAATCGGCTCCTCCTTCCGAAACAATAGCAACAGCACCTACTCAAATTATAGAAACCCCTATCTTTGGAAGTGCTCAGACACCTTCTCCTGATTTTGGTTCTCCTGCAGTAGGATTTGGTGGTATAAGTGGAAGGGGGGGTGGTATATCGGCTCCCACAGGAGGGGGATTAGGAACTGATATTTTCGGAGCACCGATTGGTCCGGGTTTAGAGACACCTCTCCCAGAATTTACCGCAGGGTCTGGTGTGGCAGTAACTCCCCCCATTGCTCCTACAACTTCAACACAACCTCCCGTAGACACGGGGGAAGCCGTACCAAAACCAAAGAGAAAATTCAAAGTCCCAATGGCTCCAATTGCCGCTATTATTGCATTGTTCATTGGGATCCTTGCCGGACCATTCGTAGCATACTATTTCTTACCTATCCCCAACCCAGCCAAGCAAGAAATCTCTGCGTTGCAGAACGAAATCAAGCAAAAAGACGCCATCATAACCAGACACACTCAAACCATACAACAAGTCCCAGGAGCCAAACTGGACCCCGCAGAAATTCAACGGTTACAAGACGAGTTGTTAAAAATTACAAACCAAATCAAATCATCTCAACAAGAACTGGAAGGGATCAATACAAAGATAAACGAACGACAATCTGCACTACAAGCCGTTGAGGCAGATATTGCTGCCAAAAATGAACAATATGTTTCGGCACAGGAAGCATACGACAATTTAGTCAATGAAACAGAAATTATAAAAGCCCGTCAAACAGGATTATTGGCAGAAATAGAAAGACTTACAAATCAAGTAGGACAACTCGAAGAGGCCAATGCAAGAAGTCTTACCATCAAAGAAGCCTTTCTCGTTGACCTTGATAAACTCATCATTCAGATTAAAGAATCATTACCGTTAACTCCTGAAAAATATTCAATACATGAGCGGTTAGCCCGTGCAGAATCTATACGGCAAAAAGCCGATTCTTCGAATTGGATAACACCAGAGTTACAGAAAGAGTTCACAAAACTTTATCAGGATGAAATTGAAATTGGTAAACGGCAAGAATATTTCTACGCAAAAATTAATGTAAAAGATTCGTTAGGCACACCAGTCAACAAATGGGCCGAATGCCTTATGAAGGGTTCCTGGGGTGTTTACTATAGAACGCTTGACGGGAAAAATATCGGTGTATTTCAGAATTTGAAACCTGAAGCAATTACACCCGTATGGGGATTTCAGGAAGGACTTCCTCCCAATGTTGTAGCCCAAATCGAAAATGAAATTGCTTCTGCAAGACCTGCCGATTTTGAACAAGTAGTCGTCAAACTGGCCGAAAAACAACTTTCTACAGGACCCAAATCATCATTGCAAAGGTTATATAGTTCTATACAATGAGATAATTCGTCCTATTAAAGGCAAAAGGATCCCCTTCTCGCTAAGAAAGGAAGGGGTCCTTATATTAGATAAAAGACAAGGATTAATATTCCTAAACAGATACGATAAACACCAAAAATCTTAAAATCATGCGTTCTTATATATTTCAGAAAAAAAGCAATAACTAAATAAGCTACAATAAAAGAAACCACAGAACCCAAAAATAATAAAAACCATTCATAGAACGAAAAACCTAATCCATGTTTCAACAATTTCAACGCTCCAGCACCCATTAAAGTAGGAATAGCCAGATAAAAAGAAAATTCAACCGCTACACTTCGAGTAGCTCCGATTATCATTGCTCCAATTATTGTCGCAGCAGATCTCGAAACTCCGGGAATCATAGCAATACATTGAAATAAACCTACTACAATACAAAAAGAGATAGTAAGGTTTGCTACATTTTCATAACCTTTATTTCCAATTTGGAGGTTTTCAACTCCAATTAAAATAAACCCGCCAATAACAAGCGATATAACAACAGTAGTTGTATTAAAAAAATAATAGTCAATCATATCATCTAACAAAAAACCGAGGATCCCTGCGGGAATAAAAGCAATTCCTATCTTTACCCACAAAAGAAAAACATTTTTAAATCTTTCTCTATCATTAATTGGTGGTAACAGTGTTTTGTAAAAATATAACAACACTGCCAATATCGCCGGGAACTGGATCGCGACAAGAAAAGTATCTTGAAAAGTTTTATCCCCTTGTAGTGAAAACCAATCCTCAGCAATAATTAAATGTCCCGTACTACTTATGGGTAAAAATTCTGTTATTCCTTCAATAATTGCAAGAATACTTGCATTAATAAAATCCTGTACCATAAAAAATCTGTCCTTACTTCTCCTTATTACCTGCTAAGATCACTTCTATCTCTTTGGGGGCTTTGAATTGTGTTTTTGTTTTCCCTTCTTTATCCTTTTCATGTCTAACATAAACAAGACCCAAAGGAGTGGGCATGGTCCCCTCTGCAAAATTTAATGTATTTCCTAAATACGGGACTATCCTTATTTTTTTACACGATGAAGCAATAGGTTGAATTCCAAGCACATGCTGAATTAGCCAGGCAGTAGGTCCTGCCGCCCATCCATGACAAAGACTATGTCTCAGTCCTACATAACAATGTTCGCCAAAATCCCTATGAATACTTTTTTTCCCCGGGGGAACAACTTCATCTATCGGAACAGAATCTTCCAACCAGCGAATATCAAAATGTTCCCAAAAAGTCGTTGCACCCATCTTTAACATCGGTCCCCAATAATTACGAATTAAATCTAATCCACCCTCTCTATCTCCCGCCATCGCCCTTGCTTGAAGCACATAGAATCCATAAAAAGTAGACAAACCCATTAATGGGTCCTTCTTAAAACATTCTTCATTTACCTTTACAGGGTTCTCCAGTCCCGCAATCACTCCCAACGCACGAGATTGTTTTACCAAGTGTTCCGGCGGTTGATATTTCTTCATTTGTTCCCTCACTTTAGAACATTGATTGGCCAAATCCAATTCATCCAACTCTCGCAATAAATTCTCCGCACAGGTCAAAGCCCAATACAACAAAGATTGTAATCCGGAATGAATAGCATCCTTATTCTCCGCCGTACTCCAATCTAAAAATCTCGTTTCCGGCAAAACTTCTTTCCCACTCTCATTCACACATTGTAACATCTGCTTAACCAGACCTTTTAGGTAATCTCTTTGCTGTTTTAAATAATCTCTTCTTGAAAACATAAAATACCAGTACTCTTGAATAATCACCCACCACAAAGAATAAGAACTAATCCCATTCATCCAACCCGGCAAAGGTGTGTTATCACGCACAAAATCAAGACTTTTCTCAATCGTAGCGTTATATCCAAAAAGATGACTTAACACCACTGTCTCTACATGCATATCACCAATCCAGACCAGTCGGTCTCTTTTAATTCCATCCCATAAATAGTCCTGTAAACATAAATGAGCCGTATAGGCCCCTGTTTCCCATATTTTATTCAATAAATCATCACCGGAATTAAAACTACCTAAATATTCCAAATCCTGAATTAAAACTATTGCTTTAATATTCGTGCACAACCATTCTGTGTTCTTTTTCACCATTTCAATTCGCACAAAACGAAAACCTGTTGTTCCAACTTCGTTGTTCCCATACCAGGGTAACAAAATAATAGTATCGTGGATTGCATGGTCCTGGTCAGGACTTTCCATTGCTTCTACAACCGACTCACCAAATACAACCTTCAACGGTAAAGGAGATTTATCCTTAACCATCCCTTGTCCTAACTGAATTCCACCATGAATTTCTCTACCAAAGTCTAAAACAAAGGAAGGAGGCTCATCACCATCATATTTGATAGAAAAATGTTTCTGAGGATTTGCCAATAAGCCTTCTAAATCAACATCTTCCAAGGACGAACTTTTCCATACAACGCGAACAGGTAACAGATTAAACCGTGAACGAACATCCTTATCCTTTAAAAATCTAAGCATACTGATTTCCTTTCACTATAATTCTAAAGAATAAAAAACCTACTTCTAACAAGAAACAAAAGTTATTATATGATTGTAGGAGATACTTAGAACAAAAACGAAGTTAGCATGCCTATAAGATCCGCGGGAAATTTACTCGGCCAGCGAAGAAACTCTACATGTCCATCCATATATAAACAATTTCCACCACCCGGAACATGATTAAAAGTTGTAGCCCCGCCATAAACTGCAATTTCATCCCACATAACGGGGATTTCACTTGCCGCTTTCGCCATAGCAGCGGGATTATTTATATCCGTTATTAAAAATCGTTCAATCCCCATTCTCAACCTTGGAACAGGTCCCAAATCTCCTAATTTACCATTTATTCTATCTTGAAGAGGAGTATTAGAGTTATAAAGCAAGTAAACCTTATTAACTACTTCGGCTTTTATATACTGCAATGCAAGCATTATTATTTCCTGTTCCGTCTTATTTAAATTGATTTGACTTAAATCTGTCGGCACTTGAACACCGGGTAATAAGACAACATCCGGATGTAATGCCCAGCCAAAATAATAATAACTACCTCTGGCTAACCTACAGGGTTCAACGGGTTGTTCTAAATCACTGTTTTTATGAAAAGCCCTCCGGACAGATTCCGCATCAGAATCAGAGGGACATACGAGTACATTTACATCCGTTAAATATTCGGGATAAATCAGAGAACCTTCAAATGTAGCATCTCTTGCAAAATTACCGCTACAATCGAACAACTTCATGTAAGGAAACATTTCTCCCTTGGCCTCATTAGCATACATATTAAAAACAATCCCCATTTGTTTAAGATTGTTCTGGCAAGTAGACCGTCTTGCCGCTTCACGCGCACGGGCTAACGCAGGAAGTAAAATTGCCGCAAGAATTGCAATAATGGCAATGACAACTAATAATTCAATGAGCGTAAAACCTTTCTTTTTCATATTAATACCTTTCAATTCTCATTTTTAAAAGTCTGATATACATTTATCTATAAATAAAGGATGAAATTATCCTAATAAAATTATAAACTTTTTTTAGAATTTTTAAAACAAATTTTTAATTATTTCTTATTTTTTTACTTCATCATTTAAGCGGTTTAATTCGGATATTTCGATACCAGACTTCTCCCCCATGGTCTTGTAATAACAAATAACCCTCTTTGGGTAATGTGGCATACGCAACTGGAAATTTTCCCAATGGTTCCGTCATCTTATCCAAAAAAGTATGAATAATTAACCAACCATTCATCACCACCTGAACAGTACTCCCTTGAACCGTAATATCATAAGAATTCCACTGTCCCGCTGGAAAAGACATGTTATACATAGGCGTCGTAATATCGTAAATCGCGCCACAGCTATTTTTATTCGGTGGCTTCCCATAATCTTCAAGAACCTGCACCTCAAACCCTCGATTCATAGGGTCATTAATTTGGGAACGCAGAAAAACTCCACTATTGGCTCTTCTCGTAAGTTTAAACTCCAAATGTAATTGAAAATCTGAAAAAGTCCTTTGCGAAAAACCTACATATCTTAATGGATATATTGTCTTCCCAAATATATGTAAAACTCCATCATTTTGCATTTCAAATATATTCTTTTCATCTGTTACATTTTTCCAATAAACCCTATTCTCGTCAGAAAGCAAGTCTATCCAGCCTTCTCCCTCTGGAACCTTGGTAACCTCTCCAATCGGAACAGGCTCGTTAAAAATTTTATCTAACCAATTGAAAAAATTCATCCCGATAAAAAAACCGAGTATCAAAATGAGGGACATAAATATTAATTTTTTTTTCTTTTCCATAACAAAACCTCCTATTACAATTTAAGTAAAATAAATTTTTACCCTGAATAAAACTTGCATATAGACTATAATTAATGATTAAATACATTTTACAAAAGGATTTAGAACAAAACAACCTTGAACAAAGGAGTTCAGATTATGGAACCGGAAAAAGAAGTTCAAGCGAACACACTTACCAAAAGAGACCTTGTGAATCAAATCTCTGAAGATTTAGGATTCACACAAAGCGATGTTGCCAAAACAATTGAAAAAGCACTGGATATAATCACTACAAAGTTAGGAGAAGGGAAACGCTGGGAAATCCGCAATTTTGGCGTATTTGAGGTAAAAAAGAGAGCCCCTCGTAAGGGAAGAAATCCTAAAACTAACGTTGTAGTAGAAGTTCCTCACAGATATGTTGTTACATTTAAAGCAGGCAAGGAACTTAAAAAACTTTTAGCAGATTTATCAAACAATTTAAAATCTGAATCACCTGAATAAAGACATTTTTTACAAAAACACTAACGAAACAAAAAACTATCGAGCATTATATATCTGTTATGAAGATTTTGTCTGCAGATACAAGTACAGATGTCAATACTGTTGCTGTATTATCCAATGATGAACTATTAGGCGAAATTTCCATTAACGCAGGGAAACGACATTCTGAACGACTTGTTCCTTTAATAGAAACTTTACTTAATGAAGTACGATTATCAATTGATGAGATTGATCTACTGGCTATTTCCTTAGGACCCGGTTCATTTACCGGTTTGCGTGTTGGATTATCTACATGGAAAGGAATAGCCCTTGCAAAGGGAAAACCTCTCGTCGGAGTATCATCTTTAAACGCTATGACACGATTAGCACCTTTCCATAATGCAATTGTATGTCCCATTATGGATGCCCGTATGAAAGAGGTATTCGCAGGTATTTATTTATTTGAAAACAGTTTTCGAAAAATCATCTATGAAAATTTTTTAGGAAATATTCAAGACTTTATCAAAATATTAAAAGAAAATACACAAATTGATACTATCTTTTTTCTTGGAGAGGGTGCTTTTTTATACCACGAGACTCTTGTAGAAAATTTCCCAAAAGCAAAATTTGGAGAATCCTGGTGGAGTCATCCTCGAGCCTCCACAGTAGCAGTGGAAGCCCTATCTCTCTGGCAACAAGGCTATAAAAAGGAAATTGACGAAATTCTTCCTATTTATTTGCGTTTATCACAACCTGAAGAAAAAAGAAAAAAATGTCAGAGCCCTACGACACAATAATCAGCCCTCAAAATATTGAAATTAAGGTTTTTTTGTTAGAAGAAGAACACATAGACCGTGTTTATGCTATGGAAGTAGAATCATACCCCGACGCATGGTCAAAAGAGTTATTTCTTCCCGAAATTAATAATAGAGCAGGCAAATTTTTTGTTTTTTTTATTGACAATTCTCTCATAGGTTATGCAGGTTATTGGTTAGGTGGAGAAGAAGCACATATTACAAAATTTACTGTAGCCCCTACATATCGCAGAAAGGGATTAGGAACACTCTTTATGAATTACATCTTCAAACAGGTAAAAAAAGAAGATGTAAAAAAAATCATTCTTGAAGTCCGCGAAAGAAACTATCCAGCCCGTTGTCTATATGAAAAAATGGGATTCCAAACAATAGGAACTCGCATAGGTTATTACTCGCGAACACGAGAAAATGCAGTAGTAATGGTCCTAATTTTAGATGATTTTACGGATTATGACACAGATTAACAAATATGTATTTCTGCATCTTCAGAGGCTATTCCATACTTTTTCGCCTGTTCCACAAGCCAATGAATTCCATCAAACTCCATTGAGGCCAGGTTGTAATATATATCCGAAATATAATTTGCCTGATTTTCCCATTTTTCAGGGATATCCTCATTCTTAAAATTACCCCATTTAAATTCTGCTAAATTCTCCTTTGCATAATCCCATATATAACCGAGAACACTTCGAACCTGTCTATAATCCGCATCCCCTCGACATAACCATACCCAGCATACCATAGGATAAGCAGTTACTTGCTTCCAGATTTCACCCAGGTTATACACATACATCCCCTCATTAGATTCACTTTCCTTTATAACATCTACAAGATAAGCATCTTCATTTCCATTTCTTTCCTTGTTAATCCTTAACGATTTCTCTATTAAATTTGAATGTAAAAGATTCCATACTATATTCAACCAATCCTCCCAGTATCTATAGGGCTCACTTATAAAAACCGTCTCTATATCGCTAATAAGTTTTTTTGAAAATAAAACAGGTGATGGAACTCCTCCAGAAGTAGCAACCCCCACTCCCGGCACAATTAAACTTTCGGGAAATTGGAGAGCCATAAGTGGAGGGCACAAAATTCCATCCACATCCCCTCTTACAAAACTATCACACAAAGCATTGAAGGTCAACCATTCAAATTGAACAGAAGAAATCCTTTTTACTGCACTAACAAGAGGGATTGCCTCATATGAGAATAAACCTGATAACCGAATCATGTATTTTCCTTTATAAAAAGTCTTTATTTTATTATACTCCCATTAGTTTCCTATAAAAAGTTTTCTTCCCACCTTTTATATTACTTTGATTTAATTACTACTCATAAATTAATATCTACAAACAAGTCCAATATAATAAAAAATATGTTATTCTTTAAATAGGTGTGAAATATGAAAATTATAGGACTTACTGGTGGTATAGCCAGTGGAAAAACAGAAGTAGCAAAGATATTCAAGAAGTACGGATTTTATGTAATTAATTCAGATGAAATCGGACATAACCTATTATCAAATGAGGAAATAAAAAGAAAAATTATTGAGATGTATGGTAACGATATATTATTTAATGGTCAGATTGACCGAAAAAAATTAGGTGAAATCGTGTTTTCCAATGTTGAAGAAAGAAATCGTATCAATCAACTTATACATCCATTTGTTATTGCCGATATAATAAATAGAGTACAACAAGCCCTGGAACAAGGGCATAAAATAGTTATTGTTGAATCAGCATTAATAGGAGAGTACGAAGACCGATTACCGGAATGGCTGAATCAGCTCATTCTGGTAGTTTGCCCGGAAGAAGTAAGAATACAACGACTTATGAATTCACGAAATCTCTCATACGAAGAAGCAAAACAACGGGTTTTATCACAAAAAAATCCCGATGAAAAAATTCCTATTGCTAAATGGATAATTAACAATAATAATGATTTTATAAAATTAGAGAAAGAAGTAGAAAGAATTGTTAAGGAAATTTCCGATGTCACTGGATAATACCAATTTGGCTCGATGTTCTGAATGTGGACGATTAATACCCAAAAAAATAGGGCAAACACTTTGTTCAAAGTGTCTGAAAGAAAAAAAAGTAGAACCTGTCCCTGAAAAGGAACCTATAAAACACAAAATAATTATCCCACCTTCTGATGAAAAACAAACTGACTTAGAATTATCATTTGAAACAGAAGAAACGATAGATGAAAATAAAACAAAAAACCGTACTTGTTCTATGTGCGGGAATCATCATGCCCTTCCTAACCGTAATTTATGTCTAAACTGTATGTTGGATATGTATCAAGGTTTCCAGAAGGCCGTACAGGAAATATCATCTGAGAAGAAAAAATCCACCCCGGAAGAAACACTTCGGGTTCATGAAGCATATACATCTACAAGACGGATGGAGCCTTTTCGACGGCTTCGCACGCAGGGTTTGACATGGGTTAAAGGATATAATTTGCATTAATATTCTGTTTTCGTTATCCTTTACTAAAAATTACTGATAGGACATAAATGAAAAAGGTTCTTCGTTTTTTAATAGCAACCGGGATTGGTCTTTTTCTATTCTGGCTCGTCTTTCGAACTACAAACCTTAACGATTTATGGAATGCAATCAAAACATGCAACCCATGGTGGTTTTCTTTATGTATTTTAGCCATCTTAATCAGTTTTATAACTCGTGTAATCCGGTGGCACTTCATCGTAAACACTAATGAAAAAGTTTCTTTTCGCCATTTATTTACATCCACACAAATAGGGTTCATGGCGAATTTTCTGCTTCCTGGACGAATTGGCGAGGCAATCCGGGCAGGTATGCTAACAAAATTTACTAAGATACCCTTATCAAAAAGTCTTACCTATGTTGCATTAGACAGAACTTCTGACCTACTGGGATTGCTTATGATACTCATCATTTCACTGACAGGTTTTCATCCTAAAAAAGATATTCTCCTCCCTCCCGATGTTCTCAATGTAACTATTCCCGCAGACCTAATACAAAAAGCAGTCCTATTTACAATAACAATTATCCTTTCGATTGTTCTGTCTTGTATATTCTTTTATCTATATTCTCACAGATTTGTAACACTTATTCAAAAAAGTGAGAAATTATTAGGAGAAAAATCGGTTCATTTCATTACGAGGATTTCAGAAAATGTACGCGATGCTATTAGTATGATTAAAAACCCAAAGTCCATTTTAGGAGCCGGCTTATTTTCATGTATCACATGGGGAACTTTCTGGTTATCCTATATTTTCCTTTTCAAAGCATTCAATATTCAATACCCCTGGTATACACCCCCCGTGAGCATCACATTGCTATCAATACTTATTAGCGTCCCCGGAGCACCTGGATTTATAGGACAATTCCATGCGGGTGTTGTTGGAGGGCTTGCGTTAACCGCACCCTTAGTAGATATCAATACTTCACGGGCTATCGCCATATTGGCTCACGGTGCGAATTTTATAAGCGTTATTACGGTGGGGCTAATCTGTATTTATATTGAACAATTATCAAGTCATTCTATAGTCCAGACAAATAATCAAAAATAATACATCGGGGATTTTCTATCCCCGATGTATATCACTATATTCCAGGTAAAAAGAAGGGCTTAGTTTCTGTTAAACTTCGGTTTCAGCTCTTCTATTGTCAAAAAACCATCCTGATTATCGTCCCTTCTATTAAAAGCATCATCATTCATATTGGGAAATATTTTTTTCACTTCTTCACGCGATAGTTTTCCATCATTATCTGTATCAGCGTCTTTAAATTTCATCTGAGCATGTTCCGCCCAATCGCGTATATCCTCCTTTGTAATAAACCCATCATTATCCGTATCCATCAACTTGAATCGTTCTTCTGTTATATGAGGTCGAACTGCTTTTAATTCTTCAAGAGATACCTTACCATCGCCATTACCGTCTGCTTCTTCAAGCAATCCTACTATTTTCTGTCCCATAGGTCTGCGTCCATCTGGTCCCGGTCTACCGTCGGGAGGAACAGGAGCATCAGGTGGAAGTGGAGGTTTTGGTCCACGCGGAGGTTTAATAGATTTAAACTCTTCCAGAGTTAGTTTTCCATCTCCATTTTTATCTGCTTCTTTAAAAACTTCCTCTGCTCGAATTCTCATTCTATCTTCCGGAGGACCTTGTCTCTCAGGACGATTAGGCCTCCCTTCTGGCGGTCTGCCTTCCCCACGAGGACCTTCACCTTTTCCCATCATCGGAGGTTTGTTCGGACGTTCTCCTCCCTGTTTAGGTTGTCGCATCGGTGGACGGTCCTTATGCATCTCCATAAATTCTTCTAAACTCAAGTTCCCATCCGCATTCTTGTCCGCATTCTTGAATACTTCTGTCATTCCTGGACGATCGAACGGAGGTCCTTGTGGAGGCCCCGGTCTATCACGGTCCATGACATTGGGAGGTGGAGGTCCTTGCGGTGCAGGAGTTTGGGCTATAATCCACTGTGTTACAAAAATAAAGCACAACCCGAAAAGCAATGTTAAAACCTTTTTGTTTTTCATAATCACATTCTCCTTTTATTTAAGTTTGGGTTTTATCTGTCTCTATTTGAGACTTCATTTTTTATTAACACCACCAATCAACTAAAGTTCCCAGTCCCTCAAAGTTTGAAACTTATAATGCATATATTACAAAATATTACAATTAGAACTTGTGGTCGAAAAATAATTAAAATATGTAGTTGCAAATTATTTATAAAGATAAATGGAGTAAGTTTTGTTATACGCAATTATTTCAGACATACATGCAAACGCGGAAGCGCTTAAAGTTGTATTAGACGCAATTGATAGAGAAAAAATCGAACAAATTATTTGTTTGGGTGATATTGTTGGTTATAATGCAGAACCTAACGAGTGTATTAACATTATAAAACAGAGAAACATCCCTACAATATTAGGGAATCATGATGCAGTAGCATGTGAATTAGAAGAGCCCTGGGGATTCAATGCTGTGGCTCTGCCTGCAATTCTCTGGACTCGCAAAGAATTAACAGAAGATAATAAAGAATGGTTACAACGCTTACCGGACACATTAAACTTCGGCGACTTTGCAGGGGTACATGGTGCTCCTAAAAACCACAACACCTATATCTTCACATGGGAAGATGTCCATCCTTTCCTGTACTTCTTCGAGGAACAAAACACTAATTTATGCTTCTATGGACATACACATATACCTGTGATTCTTTCTTCTGACGGAACCTACAGTCCCGATGATGATGGAACCTTTAAGATGAAAAAGGGGAAAGCCTATTTTATTAATCCGGGCTCTGTAGGACAACCTCGTGATGGTGATTCACGTGCCGCGTTCGGAATATTAAATACAGAAACCAACACCTACAAACAGATCCGTGTAGAATATAATATAGAAATTACAGCGAGAAAAGTCCTTGAAGCAAGTTTACATCCTTTCCTCGCAGAACGACTTCAACATGGAAGATAATCTTAATTTCTAACTCAAGCGGTAAGGTCGATAAAATATGCCAGAAGTTAAAGTCAGTCGCAAATCAAAAGAAACAGATATCACAATAATTATCCAATTTCCAGGAACAGGGTCGTCTATTATACATACAGGTGTCGGTTTTTTAGATCATATGTTAACACTATTCTCAAAACATTCGGGCATTGATATTGAATTACAGGCACAAGGTGACCTTGAAGTAGATGCCCATCACACAGTAGAGGATGTCGGAATTTGTCTTGGCAAAGCCTGTGCCCAACTTTTTACAGATATACAAAAAAGAAACCGATTTGGACATGCAGTAATCCCAATGGATGAGGCTCTTTCTGAAGTGGCTATTGACCTCAGTGGGAGACCGTATCTTTATTTCTCCGCTGACTTACCTCGTGTAAAGTTAGGAACATTTGATATAGAACTCACAGAAGAATTTTTTAGAGCATTTTCAAACCACTTTAAAATAACGCTACATATCTTATTGCACTATGGGAAAAACACCCATCACTGCATAGAATCTATTTTTAAGGCTTGCGCCAGAGCTCTGGCTCAAGCTCTTGAGGAAAATTCAACCTATGCCCGGAACGGGTCATCAACAAAAGGAATAATCGATTCATGATTGCAATCATAGATTATGGAATGGGAAACTTACGCAGTGCCCAGAAAGCCCTTGAAAAAGTAGGTTGTGAGGCAGGAATTACAGAAAATCCTGATGACCTCAAAAATGCTGATGCAGGAATTCTGCCGGGAGTCGGAGCTTTTCGCGATTGCTATGAAGGTTTAAAACATAAGGGTTTTGTTGAACCCATTAGAGAATTTGTCCAGGCTGGAAAACCTTTATTAGGGATCTGTATCGGACTCCAACTACTTTTCGAATATGGAGAAGAAGGTGGAGGTTCAGAAGGATTGGGAATTTTTAAAGGTAAAGTAATTCGATTCCCAGCTGCTAAAATGACAGGATTAAAGGTTCCCCACATGGGCTGGAATTTCGTTCAACCTGTTAATAACAAGAACAACCCTTTACTACCTTCGGGTCAGGGAGGTTATGCGTATTTTGTTCATAGTTATTTTCCTCAACCGACGGAAGAAAACCTCACTCTCGCAACATGTCACTACGGTATATCATTCCCATGTATTGTAGGCAAAGGAGCCGTATTTGGTGTCCAATTTCATCCTGAAAAAAGCCAACAATTCGGATTGGAAATATTAAAAAACTTTGGAGCTTTTATTAAGAGGAAAACATTCCAATGTTCCGTAGGATATTAGTCCCTATTGATGGAAGTGAACAAGCATTAAAGGGACTAAAATATGCGATTCTTTGGGCAAAAAATATAAAAGGAGAGATAGCCCTTCTCCATGTTATTGATATAAAACTTTTAGAGGGACCTCTTCTTCGTGATGTAAGTAGTATCCTCGGAGTAACACCCTGGACCAATTATCAAAATCAAATACGCAGTGTATTAGAAGAGCGAGGAAGACAAATATTAAATGTATGTGAAGCAGAGTGCCAAAAAAATGAGATTCCATGCGAACAAATATTAAAAACAGGTATTATTTCACGAACAATCCTTGAACAAAGTGAATTATACGACCTTATTATCATAGGAAAATCAGGGGAACATTCTCGGTGGTCAGAAGGTTTCTTAGGAGGAACCGCTCAGTCCGTTATTCGTCGTTCTAAACGCCCTGTTTTAATAACAAACCAATCTGAATTCCGATACGGACCCTTTCTACTCGCTTATGATGCTTCCCCTTCAGCAAGAGAGGCTCTTCGCATCTCTGCTGAACTTGCAAAAATTTGGGATACCATTTGCCATGTCATTTATGTCGCAAACAAACCCGATGAAGAAATTATAAATGAAGCCGTAAACTATCTAAAATCAAATAAAGTTTCTTTCACATCACATATAGTTTATGAAAACGCACCTACCGTTGGAATACTTAATACCGCGCGAGAAATCTCCGCAGAATTAATTGTTATGGGGGCTTTTGGGAAAAACCGTCTACACGAATGGTTATTAGGAAGCAATACTAATTCCGTAATCCATACATCAACATGCCCTATACTATTAACAAGACTGGGATAAAAGGATATTATATTGATATGGATAGTGTCTTAAGTAGAGCAGAAGAAATGATAAAAAAATTTAAAGGGCTACCTTCTCTACCTACTATTTTATCAGAAGCACTACGTATTACTGCTGACCCCTCTATAAGTTATGACAAAGTAATAAATGTAATATCTCGAGATCCAAATCTATCGGGGCGTTTATTACGGATAGCCAACTCTCCCTATTATGGACTAAAACACCGCGTTACGAATCTTCAATTGGCTCTGGTTATGCTTGGTATCCGTGAGTTTCGTTGTATCCTTATAGGGTCTGCTGTGCTTGACCTTATAAAATTTAAAAATCTGCAATATCAGGAACTCTACAAAAAATTGTGGAGAGAAAGTTTATTTATGGCTTCCCTTTGTAGAGAATTGTCTCAATCACTAAAACTAAATTATGAAGGGGAAGACTTCCTCGTTGGGCTTCTTGCCAATATAGGAGCCTCTATTTTCTTAAATGAATTTCCACAAAAATATTTTGATTTAATAAATAATTCCCTTAATAATCACAAAAAGCTGTTGGAACTGGAACAAAAACAATTTGGTTTTATACAAACCGACCTGGCAACTGTTTTTCTGAAAGAATGGGATATTCCCCCAGTCCTTTATGACTCTATTTGGCGACAATACAATATAGAAAATTTATCTATAAAAGATGCTATCGATCCAAAATTATCAGCATTACTTAGGATATCTCGGTATACAATGATTGAAATTCAAGAACAGACTTCCTATGAAGACATAATACAAAACTCTTTTAATATATTAGAAAACCCCTTTGAAAACTTTAAACATATCTGGGCAGAAATAAAAGAATCAAAACAAAACATTCTCTCACAAAGCAAAATAGATTTTGATAACCTGTTTTAGCATAGATAAAAAGGGCTTCAGGATGAGCAAGAAAAAAAATATAAAACTGAACAAAGATGAAACATTAGAATCTATCGAACAAGAACTTAATAACGCTATACAATTTCTTGAGACTGTTAATGAAAAAGTTCTTGAAACATTAAAAACCTCTCAAAAGGAAGAATTAGAGACAGAAAAACAGAATATAGAAAATTCAAATATAAATAAAATAAATCCTGAAATCAACTCCTAATAATCAAGTATAATATCTCCATTACCAATTAAAAGGGAACTTCCTGAAACTCTCTTTAGTTTCTAAATGCAATACACAAAAATGACGAACTTTTTGTCCAATCAAAAATTAAAAGTCCTTATTACAGACCCTCATATTAAAGGTGGAGGGCAAATTACCTATGTTTGTAGACTTGCCAGAGGACTTAGAGAATTGGGACATAAGGTCTATGTAGGTTGTAGAAAAAACAGTGTGTTTATCGAATTCGCTGAACAATTCCAATATACTCCACTAAATAAATTCCATTTTGTAGGAGGAATACATCCTAAAAAATGGATTGAAGATATAAAAACTCTTAAAGAAATCCTTCTGGAAATAGAACCTGATATTATTCATGTAAACGGTTCCCAGGACCACTGGACTACTGCCATGGCAAACCAATTACTCCGTCGGCGATTTTGTATCGTGCGCACTCGACATAATACATATCCATTGAGCAATCACATATTGAACCGATGGCTAAACCTAAAATGTACGGACTATCACATTGCAGTTTGTGAATTGGTTCGACAAAACCTGATTAATAATAACCATTTCCCCGAAGCCCGAATATGCTCTATTCACAATGGGGTTGATACAATAGAATTCGAACATAATAAAGAACACAGAGAGAAGGCTCGTAATGAATTTGGTTTCAAAGAAACTGATGTTGTCTGTGGTATTTCTGCAAGATTATCCCCTGCAAAAGGACATATCTTCCTTTTTAAAGCATTACAAAGGATAACTACAGAGTGTCCTGAGATAAAAATACTTGTTTTAGGAACCGGAAGTCTTGATAGCGAACTTAAAAATTTAGCCATTGAATTAGGTCTTTCAGATAAAATCGTCTTTGCAGGTTATCGTAAAGATATGGCCTACTGTACACAATCTTTTGATATTGCAGTCCTTCCATCAATAGATTGCGATACCTCATCCTTTAGTCTCAAAGAAGCCATGGCAGAAGGAAAACCCGTAATTGCTTCGAACTATGGAGGGCTACCTGAAATCATTAATGATGGTATAGAAGGTAGAATTGTCCCCGCAGGTACAATTGAACCATTAGCACAAGCAATCAAAGAACTCGCTAAAAATCCTGCCCTCAGAATAGAAATGGGGAAAAAAGCCCAACAACGAGCAATTCAAATGTTTAGCGTAGAACAATTTGTAAATAAAACTTTAGGAGCCTATTCAAAGGCATTGGAACTTCACCGTGAGAATTTTACACATCGATGAACAACAAACATGGAGAGGAGGAGAACAACAAGCCTTCTGGCTTATGCAAGGACTCCTATCTCATGGCCTTGAGGTATATGCAATAGGAAAAGAAAATAGTGAATTTGTTAATCGATTAAAGAGAATACCTGATATTAAAGTTTTTACGCTACCCCTCAGATCAGAATATGATATATTTTCTGCCTGGAAAATTGCACAAATCACAAAGAAAAACAGAATAGATATCATTCATGCACATACCAGCCATGCTCATGCTCTCGCGATTCTCTCCACTTTTATGAACCCTATTCCTAAAACTGTCATCTCACGAAGGGTAAGTTTCGCACCTGCTAATAATATTTTTTCCAAATGGAAATATAACCATGTTGACCTTATTTTGCCTGTATCCTACTATGTAGCCAAAGTATTAAAAGAACATAGTGTTAACGAAAATAAGATTCAAGTTGTCCGAAGTTCAATAAACCTAACACATATTGATGTTCTTCCTTACAACAAAAAAGAACTTGATATTAACGACAATACACAAATTTTACTAACCGCCGGGGCACTTGTCCCCCATAAAGACCATATAACATTACTCCATGCTTTTGTTCATGTCAAAGAAGTTTTCAAAGACATCATATTGCTTATTGCAGGTTCCGGTCCATTGTTAAACACCATACAAATAGAAATAGATAATCTCAACCTTACCCAACATGTGCGATTGTTAGGACATAGGAACGATGTTCCTCGTCTAATAAAAACAGCCGATTTATATGTTTCCTCAAGTTGGTCTGAGGGATTAGGCACATCCATTCTTGAAGCATTAGCATGTGAAAAACCCGTAGTTGCCACTGAGGCAGGAGGTGTATCCGAAATGGTTATTCCCCATGAAACAGGTTTATTAATTCAAAATAGAAATCCACAATTACTTGCAGAAGCCATTATATATATGCTTTCTCATCCCGACGAAGCAAAAGCAATGGCTAAAAAAGGGAAAAAACATGTAGAAGACAATTTTACAGTTCAGAGAATGGTTGATGAAACTATATCAGTTTACAAAAAATTGATAAAATAAATATTTAAAATTAATGAGATTTAAAAGAAAATACAAATATGAAACCAGGTATTACCGTTTTAACACTAATTTTTAATGCAGGAGACCGTCTGCCTCGCTGTCTTGAAAGTGTATCGTGGGCAGACGATATTTTCTGTGTTGTAGACCCCAAAACAAATGATGGGTCTGAAGAATTAGTAAAACGATATACAAAACATGTTGTTGTACATGAATATATCAATGCGGCAGACCAGCGAAACTGGGCAATTCCACAAATAACAACAGAATGGACATTGGTATTGGACGCTGATGAATGGGTATCGCCCGAACTTGCACAGAAAATACAGGAAATAATAAAAAACCCCAAAAGTCTTAACGGCTATAATATACGGAGAATGTCCTATTTCTTTGGGAAACTCATTAAACATTGTGGTTGGCATAAAGATTACAACCTTCGACTTTTCCGTACACAAACAGGAAGATACAAAAAGAAGCGAGTTCACAGCCACATCATTGTTGACGGTCCTGTAGGTTATATCCACGAAGTTATGTATCATGATACCTATCGAAATTTTGACGAATTCCTCAAAACAGCCCATCGCTTTACAACATGGGGAGCAGAAGATGCATACGAAAAGGGAAAACGAACTCATTGGTTCGATTTAACGCTTCGTCCTATTTCTCGTTTCATTAAAATGTATGTGCTCCGACATGGTTTTCTTGATGGTTATCATGGTTTAGTCCTTTGCGGTTTATCTGCTTTTTCTGTTTATTTAAAATATGCGAAACTCTGGGATTTACAGAGAAAAAAACCTTCTCTTTCAGAGTCATCAAACAAACCATCTAACAACCCATGAGTCTAATCCGTTTCGAAAATATCTGTAAATCTTACCCGGGCAAAATTGTTTTAGATGAGGTCAACTTTCAGATAGAGGCCGGAGAACACATTGCACTTGTAGGAAGAAACGGCTGTGGGAAAACAACCATTTTTCAATTAATAGCCCATCGAATAGAACCTGACTGTGGAATTATTGAACAACAACGAAATGTCCGCATTTCCTACCTTGAACAAATACCTTATTTTCCCCCACACTTAACACTACTCGAAATTGCAGAAATGGCTTTTAACGAACTGAAAGAAATCGAAGAAAAGATAAAAGAATATGAAAATAAAATTTCAGAGGGGAATACGGAGTTACTAAATGAGTACTCAAAACTTCAATCATACTATCAAGTACATGGTGGCTATCATTATTCCTCTCTAACAAAAAAGGTATTAGCAGGATTAGGTTTTAACCATGATAGTTGGTCAAGAAAATTCAATGAACTCAGCGGGGGACAACAAACACGATTACTACTCGTTCTATCTCTCTTACAAGACGCTGATGTCTTGCTCTTAGACGAGCCTGATAATTACCTCGACCTCGAAGGGAAGGAATATCTGGAAGAATTCCTCACATCATCTCCAAAAACAATTGTAATAATTTCCCATGACCAGAGGCTACTAAATCGTTTTCCACACCGAATTCTTGAATTAGAAAACGGGAAAATTACTTCTTACCCCGGCTCATATCAAAACTACCGGGAAATCAAAGAACAACAATATCAAAAACAACAAGAATGGTTCGAACAACAAGAAAAAGAACTAAAAAAACAAGAAGAATGGATAGAACGCTTTCGCTATAAAAAAACCCGTGCGAAACAGGTCCAGAGCCGTATTAAACAGATAAATAAAATGGTCTTAATAGAAGAACCGAAAAAATACAACCCAAAACTCAATTTTCATATTGAGTCTGAAGAGCGAGGCAATTCTCTGATCCTATTTGCAGAAAATTTGTGTATGCATTATGATAATCAACCCTTGTATAAAGATTTATCATTTCAATTATATCAAGGAGAGCGATTAGGGATTATAGGCCCTAACGGTTCGGGAAAGACAACACTACTAAAACATCTATTGGGTTATCATAAGGGAACTCATGGGATTGTTCGATATGGACATAATGTTAAATTCGCATACTACGACCAGCATCATAACGATTTGAATCCAGAAAACGAAATCCTTCAAGAGGTACAATCTGTAAGACCCGATGTCATTCCGACTTCTCTCCGCATCTTTTTAGGGGCTTTTCTCTTTCACGGAGATGATGTTTTTAAAAAAGTAAAAACATTAAGCGGGGGTGAACAAAGTCGTTTAGCATTAGCTAAATTAATCTTACAAAAACCCAATTTGCTCTTTCTGGATGAACCTACCAACCATATGGACCTTGCTTCTCGAGAAGCATTAGAAAGTGCCCTCCTCAATTTCGATGGTTCTATAATCCTTGTAACACATGACCGTGAACTTTTAGACCAAATTGTCGAACGACTTATTGTACTCAAAGACGGAAAAGCAGAACTTGTTTGGGGTAATTATTCCCACTATCTATGGCGAGAAAAAAACAATCAAACAAATGTTGAATTAATTCCACTATTAAAAGAACAAAAATCAAATACTTTTGAAGAAGCAAAGCAAATAAAAAGAGAACAAAGAAAAAAAGAAAGAGAACTGGAAGATATCGAGAAACAAATTGAAATTCTTGAATATGAAATAGAAGACCTGGAACTTTCTTTTGCACAAATAGACCCCAAAAATTTTCAGAAAATTCAAACACTTACTCGAGAACTGAAAAACAAAAAAGAACTCCTCCGCTCACTTTACACACAGTGGGAAAAATTGGTAGAATAAAATAATTATAATTTACTCAAATAAAAACTTGACATTTCTGTTAAATTTTGATAAAAATAGTAGTATTATTATTGAAATAAAAAGGAGTAATATAAAAATGAAACATGTTCAGGTTTTAACAAAGAAACCTGCAAAAATGCAGGTAAGCAATTTCCAGGCATGGAAAGATTTCTTGGTAAAATTAACCGACCAAATTGTTGAGTTTATCTTTATAAAAACATCCTAATAAAAAGGGTTTGAATATATGAAAAAAGACAGACATATCTCACCTCTAACAAGAATACCTGCATTAGCACAATTAAGCAATTTCCAGATTAAATTGCAAGCCACATCGGACATTATAGACAGACTTCTTCTCGTACCAAGACAAGCACCATGGAAAGCCACAGGACCAACAGAGGAAACAACAGATACGGATATAGATGTAGACACAGGAACAATTACAGGCGGGATAACAGGTGTATAATTAAATTCTGCTCTGTGTTACATTGGACAAAGCAATTCGCAACTCATCGCAATCTCGGTATCGGTTTTCTGGTTTTTTAGAGAGGACTTTCATAATTACATTACCTAAAGCAAACGGACATTTGGGGTTCACATTAGTGGGGTGTTCAGGTACTAAATTCAAATGACAATGATATAATTGTTGTAAATTATCCACAGGAAAAGGAATTTTTTCTGTAAACATCATATACATTGTAACACCCAACGAATACAAATCTGATTTCGGAGTTACCCGCTCTCCACGAATAACTTCGGGAGCCACAAACATAGGTGTAATTTGCTGACTAATATTCCTGTCCAGCAATTCCAGTATAAAATTATTTCCGAATAAAGAATAGTCTGCTATTTTAACAACTCCCCTACGGGTAAACAAAACATTTGCGGGTTTAAAATCATGATGTACAAATCCCTGGTCATGCAAATACTGCAATCCAATACAAATTTGAATAACAATATTCACCCGTTCCTGCAAATTCCACGGACGATTTCCAAGATACCATCGGAGATTGGGACCATCCACAAACTCCATCAACATACACCTTCCTTCATCACCATCAATAAAATCAAATATCTGTATAATATTATGATGTTTTAATTTTTTAAATTTCTTAACATTTTGAACAAGATCCATCAAATGAAGTCGATTCCTGAAAAAGTTTTCTCGGAACAACTTCACAGCAACCGCTTCTCCCTTTTTCGTATCAATCCCTTGATATACAATACCCGTTCCTCCTTGCCCTAAAATTTTTACAAGCCGAACATGATATAACTGCGAACGGTCCGGAACATAGGAAGAATCAGACATATTTCTAATCCTTATCCCTTTTTTCCTCTTTTTTATCCTCTTTTAACTTCAGTTCTATCTTTGGAGCATCGCCCCACATCCCATCGAGGTCATAATAATCCCGTGCTTTCTGTTTAAAAATATGGAATACAACAGAACCATAATCCATTACCATCCAGTTATCCTGAAAACTTCCCTCCGTAGAAAGAGGGACCATTCCTTTTTCTTTCAATCCTTCATAAACCGCATTAAAAACGGCCTTTTGTTGTGGTTCACTCATTACCGTACAAAGAATGAAACTATCCGCTAAAAGGGTTAGACCCTCTAAGTTATATGCCCTTATATCTTTTGCTTTTTTCTCTGATGCAATTCGGGCTATAGTCTTTGCTACTGTAATCGATGAACGCCGTGTTTTTCTTACACCCGATATTGCTGATGCTTTCTTTCGCAAGTGTCAACATCTCCTATTTATTAAGTTCTTCTTTTAAAAGGTCATTTACAAGTTTGGGATTCGCTTTTCCCTGAGTTTCACGCATTATTAGACCTACAAAAAAACCGAAAAGTTTATCTTTCCCACTGCGGTATTGTTCTGCCTGAGATGGATTTTTTTCAACAATTCTTTTTACTATTGCTCGTATTACTTCCACATCCGTTATTTGCACTAAACCTTCTTCTTTTATTATCTCTTCCGGAGACTTACCCGTTTTAAATACTTTTCGCAAAACTTCCTTAGCAATCTTTCCACTAATTACATCATCCTTAACCAACGAGATTAACTGTGCGATATGTTCCGGTGTTACCGGAGAATTCTCTATAGATCTATTTTCGTAAGCCAATACAGATTGCAACTCCACCTGTATCCAATTAGCAGATTGTTTAGGATCCGCACCTAACTGAACCGTTTTTTCATAATAATCTGCCATAATTTTTGTAGAAGTCAACACATGAGCATCGTACAGAGATAAACCATACTCTTCCTGAAACCGTTTCCGTCTTGTCTGTGGCAATTCCGGCATAGTCTGTTTAACCTGTTGTATCCATTCCTCAGAAACAGCCAGAGGAACAAGGTCTGGCTCTGGAAAGTAACGATAGTCATGTGCAGATTCTTTATGTCTTTGAGAAAAGGTTATTCCACGGTCTGGGTCCCAACCCCTTGTTTCCTGAACTACTTTTCCTCCGGACTGTATTATTTGGATTTGTCGTTCTACTTCATACTCAATGGCCTTCACAACACCACTAAACGAAGCAACATTCTTTATTTCTGTTTTAACACCTAAAAGGTCTGACCCTTCTTCACGAACACTAACATTCGCTTCTGCTCGAAGGGAGCCCTCTTCCATATTACAATCACTCACTTCCAGATATTCAAGCAATTGCTTTAACTCCGTTAAAAAAACAAAAACTTCTTCCGAAGACCTTAAATCGGGATAGGTTACAATTTCCAATAAAGGAACTCCACTCCGATTGAAATCAATCCCGCTGTATCCTCCTCCTAAATCATGAGTATTTCTTGCAGTGTCCTCCTCCAGATGAGCTCTTAAAACACGTACTCGCTTTGTTTTTCCCTTCACTTCAATATTCATATATCCATCATAGCATAAAGGCAAATCATATTGACTTATTTGATAATTTTTAGGCAAATCCGGATAGAAATAATTTTTACGGTCCATTTTAGACCATTTCGCAATAGAACAATTTAACGCAAGTCCCACTGCAATTGCTTTATTTACAAATTCTCTATTCAATACAGGTAAAACCCCGGGCATTCCCAAGCAAACGGGACAAACCTGTGTATTCGGCGGAGCATGAAAATTGGTACTACACGAACAAAACGCCTTAGAACGCGTATTAATTTCTACATGCACCTCCATACCTATAACAGATTCAAATTCCATAATATCCTAATTCCTTCATTCTAATGGCGGATTTCCAAACTCCTGGCCTCTATTTATCTCATACAAATAGGCTACTGTAAGTAGATATTCTTCATCAAAATGTTTTCCAATAAACTGTAAACCTACCGGCAAACCACTCTGGGTTAAACCACATGGAACCGATATAGCAGGCAATGCCGATAAATTTACCGATATCGTATAAATATCACTCAAATACATTTCCAATGGATTTTGAGTCTTCTCACCAAAACGGAAGGCAGGCGTTGGCGAAGTAGGACCTACAATCACATCACATTTTTGAAAAGCCTCTTCAAAGTCCTGTGTAATTAATTTCCGAACCTTTTGTGCCTTCAAATAATAGGCATCATAATAACCACTGGATAAGACATAAGTCCCTAACAATATCCTTCGCTGAACCTCCGGTCCAAATCCTTCGCTACGGGTACATTTGTACATTTCTATAATATTTTTTGAATCTACATGTCGAAAACCATAACGGACGCCATCAAAACGAGCTAAATTAGCACTTGCCTCTGCTGTGCAAATAATGTAATAGGTAGCAACTGCAAATTCAGTATGAGGTAAAGAGACTTCTACAATCTCAGCCCCTTGCTTTTCAAGGATTCGTACTGCTTTCATAATAAGTTCTTTTACTTCTTCATTCAAATCCTCTGTAAAATACTCTTTGGGTAACCCAATACGCATAGAAATTGTATCTACATTTTTCCTTATTCTCTCTGAATAATCGGGCAATGGCATGTCAACAGAGGTTGTATCTCTTGGGTCCCTTCCACCAATAACAGAAAGCGTTGTAGCACTGTCCATAACATTCTTACTCAAAGGACCTATCTGGTCCAAAGAAGAGGCAAAGGCAACCAACCCATAACGGGATACCCGACCATAAGTCGGTTTTAACCCCACACAACCGCAAAACGAAGCCGGTTGACGAACAGACCCTCCTGTATCACTTCCTAATGATATAACACATTCTTCCGCAGAAACAGATGCAGCAGAACCTCCACTGGAACCACCCGGAACACATTCCAAATTCCATGGGTTCCGCGTTAACTTTATAGAACTATTCTCTGTTGATGAGCCCATAGCAAACTCATCCATATTAACCTTTCCAATCAAAATAGCATCTGCATTAAGAAGTCTCTCGACAACAGTTGCATCATAAGGACTACGATATCCCGCAAGGATTTTTGATGCACAAGTAGTAAAACCTCTTTGTGTACAAATTACTTCTTTTATGGAAACCGGTACCCCCGCAAGTGGTCCAACAGGAGATTTTCCCTTTACAATTTTCTCCTCCAAGGACCTTGCCTGTTGAAGAGCATAATCACTCCAAATTTGGGTAAATGCATCTATCTTAGTATCGACCTGCTGAATACGGTCAAGAAAACTCTGCACAACTTCAACAGGAGAAATTTCTTTATTCTTCACATATTCACTTATTTCAGAAGCACTTCTACCCCACCAATATTCAGACATCTTAATCCACCTCCAAAATCTTTGGAACCAAAAAATATTCTCCATCATGCAAAGGAGCACAACGCAAAGATTCTTCTTTTGTAATAGAAGGTCGCACTTTGTCTTCCCGCAATATATTTTCCATAGGGACCGCATGCATCATCGGCTCTACATTATCCGTAGATAATTCATTTAATTTCTCTACATAACCGATTATTTCTGACAAATCAGCGGCTAATTTTTCTGCTTGTTCTGTATCCAGATGCAAATAGGCCAAATCTGCAATATGATATATCTCATCCCGACTTATCTTGCTTCTAATCATATTTTTTCCTCTTACATTATATCCTCGAATTTTTCCAATAGAATATCATATATTCTCCTTTCCTTTCTATATAGAGGACTCTTCGTACTAAAAATATTCAAAAAGAGAATATACAAGAAATAGAGGGGGATGGATCGTATACTTCTTTTATATCGTAAGAAAACAAGTTTTAGAGCATTAAAAATAAAAAAGGGAGGCATACACATCCATGTTCTGCCTCCCTCGGAAAAGGATAAATTAAGTGCTAAGCCAGCACATCGAGGTCGTGCCCCTCCGACTCATTAAGCGACAGAGTCCGAAGTATAAGTTCCAGAGTCGCTGTCCCCAAGTCTGTTGAAGGTAGAGGTTGCTCCTTCAACATTCTACCATCAACAGGTTGAGACTGCAGTCGAAACTGGCTTAGTCCGGCCCCGACGATGCTGACTGGTGCAATAGAAGTTGTATTCATCGTCAGTCTCCTTATTCGTCGGGTTCCTTTTCCCGTATAATGTTCATTATTAATTTCGGCAAAATTACCTAATTTCTTTAATCAAAAAGGAGGGAATATCTATATCTTCACTCTTTTAATTATGAATTTTGAGAGGGATTTTTTCTCGAACGATTCAGGAATCGTTCCCTAAAAACCACGGCAATCCATAACATAAATGGCATTGTAAGATAGAATTGAATTACGGCTATGGGCAATTCGCTATATTGTTTTAAAACTTCTTGATAACGAAGAACTATTACGATGAATAGAATATGCCCTAACATGATTATAATAGCACCCCATAATATCTTCTTCAATCGGCTAATCCATGATATCCGTGTAATAAGTATTAATGAAATAAAAGGAGGTAAATTGGTTACCAATAGGGCAATAGGAGATGCCTTTTCAAACTCATATCCTTGAATAGAAAAATATATAGTCGAAGCCGTATTTAAAAATCCCGCCGGGCGGATTCCCCCTGCTATAATCGGAACACCCATTACAAACTTTAATATAGAACCTGATATCTGAACCAGTATCCATCCATAAATAGGAATTAAAGCCCACCAGATACACACCAACGGGACTACCACCAAAATAAACTTTACACAAAATACAAAAGTCTGAAATAAAGGTAATAGTGTTCTTTTCTGAAAAATCTGCATAACCCTCTCACGGAAAGACATTCCTTCTTTCGACTCAGCATATACAACAAACTCTATCCATGCAAGCCACACGGCCACAACAAAAACAATATACACAGCCTGCCATACATAATAATGTAAAAATTCAAACCATCTACCTCCCGCATTTAAGGCACCTACTACTGCAAGAAAAGATAAACGGAAAATGTTAACAAAATACATCAACGGAATACCGACAATAATCCCCAAGAGTTTCTTACGGATAAGTGTAGGATAAGCTACTACTGCTGCAAAGAAGATAGCCATAATCTCTATGGCTCCACATTCAGAAATAATGATAAAGGGGAAAATATAGCCACTTACCTGTCGATTCTTTTCAGGGTCTTTTTGTGCTTCCCCATATTGCACTCTCAATAATTGCAATTCTGTATTGTACTTTGCTATTAAACTCGCTTTTTCAGGCTCAGATAAAGTAAGATTCCCCTGGATGTTTTTTATCTTTTCTTCTAAACTTGTTATCTTTTGCAATAAACCTTCCCTTAAAGCAAAAACTACTCGAGGACCTAATTTAGTCTGTATTCCTTGTTTCCTCGCTTTTTGAGCCCGATAAGACCACTGCTCCCATGGCGTTAAAGGGTCTTTACTCTTATTAATATAGTCTTCGGGTCCCGGCTGTTTTGCTCCCCTGGCCCAGGCTGATAACCATGCCCTGCATTCCTCAGGTGGCAAATTTTGAGGAAGACCCTCTAATATTGTCCTTTCACCTATTTTGTTCAAAACCCATGATGTATGTGTGGCCAGAGTAAAAAGATAACGGTCATTCCATGTAGTTTTGATCAAATAACGGTATCCCGTTAAGAAACTAACCACAACAATTATAAAAACCAGCACAAACCGTAACGCCGGGCTCTTATACCATTTCTCCCTACTATCCGAAGATTCAATATCTTTACTTTCATCTTTATCTACAGACATTCTCACCCATTACCTTAATGTGTTTATTAAATGAACAAACTTTAAAATTTGAGAAAACAATCTGAATAACAAATTAATTTTGATAATGTTGCTTTAGAAATATTATAATATCACATTCCAATTTTGATTGCATAAATAGACAACTGTAGCACTTCTCGATTATTCCCTACTTATAAGGGGCTTTCAGTTTTTAGAAAAAATTTATATCAAAATATTACAAAAACAATTAAACCTGTAATTAAGGAGAAAAGAATTTATGGGTAAAAAATTTATTTATTTCTTTGGTGGAGGCAAGGCAGAAGGCCGAGCTAATATGAAAGAAATTCTCGGAGGAAAAGGGGCTAACCTTGCTGAAATGGCAAACCTGGGTATTCCCGTCCCTGCAGGATTTACAATCTCCACAGAAATGTGCACCGAATACTACGCCAACAAAGGAAAACTTCCTTCATCCCTTATTGATGAAGTGAAAAAAGCATTACAAAAAGTAGAGAAAACTATGGGGAAAAAATTTGGAGACTCCAAAAATCCCCTTTTAGTATCCGTCCGTTCAGGAGCCCGTACCTCCATGCCCGGAATGATGGAAACGGTATTAAATGTAGGACTCTGTTCAAAAACCATCCCCGGACTCATTGAAAAGACAAAAAATGAACGCTTCGTTTATGATTCTTACCGCCGGCTTATCATGATGTATACAGATGTTGTTATGGAAAAAGCAGCAGGTATTGAACCCGAAAGAGAAGATTTAGCGGTTCGCAGACAGATGGAAGCCGTGATGGATGAAATGAAAAAACAAAAAGGCGTAAAATTAGACACAGAGCTTACTGCAGATGACCTCAAAGTATTAAGTGAAAAGTTCAAGCAAATTGTTAAAGATACATTAAAACAAGAGTTCCCCGATGACCCCGATGAACAATTATGGGGTGCTATTAAAGCGGTATTCCAATCATGGAACGGGAAACGAGCAATTGCTTATCGCCGTATTGAAAAAATTCCCGATGATTGGGGAACAGCCGTTAATGTTCAATCCATGGTCTTCGGTAATTTAGGTGAAACTTCTGCAACAGGTGTTGCCTTTACTCGCAACCCAAGCACAGGGGAAAACAAATTCTACGGCGAATGGCTTATCAATGCACAAGGGGAAGATGTCGTCGCAGGTATTCGTACCCCATACCCATTAAACGAAGCAACAAAAAACCAGGAAAATCAGCATCTTCCTTCATTAGAAAAACTGATGCCCAAAACTTACAAAGAATTAGTAGGTATTCGTAATAAATTAGAAAAACATTTCACAGATATGCAAGATATTGAGTTTACAATTGAAGAAGGTAAACTCTACATGTTACAAACACGCACGGGAAAACGCACCGGTATGGCTGCTGTACGCATTGCTGTGGATATGGTTAGAGAAAAATTGATTGATAAGAAAACCGCCATCATGCGTGTAAAACCTACACAACTTGATGAATTTTTACATCCAATGCTGGACCCTGCAGAAGAACAGAAAGCCAAAGTCCTTGCCAAAGGTTTACCCGCCGGTCCCGGTGGTGCGGTAGGAAAAATTGTATTAACAGCAGATGATGCAGAAGCATGGGCCAAAAAAGGCGAAAAAGTTATCCTGGTCCGTGAAGAAACATCCCCAGAAGATGTTCATGGTATGCATGCTGCAGAAGCCATTCTAACAGCAAGAGGAGGTATGACCTCTCACGCCGCATTGGTCGCCCGTGGTTGGGGAAAATGTTGCATCGTAGGTTGTGGAAGTATTCACATCGACATCGAGAAAAAAGAAATTCATGTGGCGGGTGAAGTCCTGAAAGAAGGTGATTGGATTTCCATGAATGGCAGTATTGGAAAAGTGTACAAAAACGCACTTAAAGTTATACCCGCTCAACCTGAAAAAAATAAATGGTTTGCTTATATTATGAAGTGGGCTGATGAAATTCGTGTATTAAATGTTCGAACCAATGCAGAACGCCCGGACGACGCAGAAAAAGCAGTAGAGTTCGGTGCAGAAGGAATTGGTTTAGCACGAACAGAACACATGTTCTTCCAACCGGAAAGAATTATTCACATGCGTAAGATGATTCTGGCTAAAAACCAGGAAGAACGCCGTTCCGCAGTCATGAAACTTTTACCTTTCCAGAAAGAAGATTTCATTGGCATCTTCAAAGCTATGAACGGTAGACCTGTAACTGTTCGTTTACTTGACCCACCCCTACATGAATTCGTAGGGAGTCTTTTAGAAGACCCTGAAGAACTACAAAACCTTGCAAAAGTGTGCAATGTAACTGCAGATGAAATCAAAGCCCGTGTTGAAAAACTGCATGAACTCAACCCAATGTTAGGTCACCGCGGTTGCCGTTTGGGCATTACCTATCCCGAAATTACAGAAATGCAAGCCCGTGCCATCCTCGAAGCGGCTGGGACATTGATTAAACAAAAAATCAAGGTTCTTCCAGAAATTATGGTCCCACTTGTCGGAACAAAACAAGAATTAGATAATCAGGTTGCTATCGTTCATCAGGTAGCAAAAGATGTCATGAAAGAAATGGGCATTAAGATTAATTATATGGTAGGAACCATGATTGAAGTCCCACGTGCCGCTTTAACTGCAAATAAGATTGCAGAGACGGCGGAATTCTTCAGTTTTGGGACTAATGATCTTACCCAGATGGGCTTTGGATTCTCTCGTGATGATATTGGGAGTTTTCTTCCCATCTATTTGGAAAAGAAAATTCTTCCCTCCGACCCGTTCGAGGTTCTGGATCAGGAAGGAATTGGACAACTCATACAAATGGCCGTTGAAAAAGGAAGGACCACACGTCCCGACCTTAAATGTGGTATCTGCGGTGAACATGGTGGAGAACCTTCCTCTGTGAAATTCTGTCATCGTGTCGGGTTAAACTATGTAAGTTGCAGTCCTTACCGTGTTCCCATTGCCCGATTTGCAGCAGCACAAGCAGAAATCGAAACCCCAAGAAGGAAACCACCCAAACCAGCTAAAAAGGGAAAACAAAAGAAAACCTCCCGTAAAAAGTAAACAACCTTCTTCACAGTAGTATAAATTGTAAACCGCTTCTGAATATTCAGAAGCGGTTCTTTTTTTTCTAAAAAACTTTCTAACTATTTTTTATCATTTGCCTTCAATTCTTCCACGAGATCAATATACATTTGCATAGCCTGCTCTTGCGATGTCCCTTCCAATGCTTTCCATGCATCATACTTTGCCCTACCCACAAAATCCATCATGCCGGGACGAGAACCTTTGCAATCGCCTTCTGAAGCCTGCTTAAACAAAGCATACAAACGCAATTTAGTTTGTGCATCAGGTGCTTCGGATAATTGAGTTACTTCCTTTGAAGCCTGTTCAAATTTTGCTTTCAATTCCTCTGACATAATATACCCTTTCATTTTTTTATAAAGTTAAGTTTATTTATACTTACCATTAAGTATATCTATATTAAAAAATATCTATACCTTTTGTCAACTTAAAATAGTTATAATTTAACATTATTCCCATAATATAATAATATACAAAAAATAGAAAGAAAGGAATAGAAAATGAAAGAAGTATTTATTATTGATGCTCTAAGAACTCCTATCGGAAGTATGAACGGTGTTTTTTCAGAAATCCCTGCTGTTCAATTAGCAAACCAACTCGTTAAAGAATTATTTAGAAGACACCCAGAAATCTCTCCAGAACAAATTGAAGAGATAATATTTGGCGAAGTATTAACAGCAGGTTTAGGACAAAACCCGTCTCGCCAGGTCGCTATTCATAGTGGAATACCTCAATCAACCCCCGCTTATACTGTTAATATGGTCTGCGGTTCAGGGATGAAAGCCATTGAATTAGCGTGGCAAGAAATTCGGACAGGGCGGGCTGAAGTTATTATTGCAGGCGGTATGGAGAACATGTCGCAAGCACCCTATTTATTAAAGACTTTACGGCGAGGTTCACGAATGGGCGATACTACTGTAATAGACAGCATGATTTATGATGGCTTGTGGGACATATTTAATCAATATCATATGGGGATAACCGCCGAAAATGTAGCGGAAAGATTTGGAGTATCTCGTGAAGCACAAGACCAATTTGCCTATGAAAGCCAAATAAAGTATGCCAGCGCACTTGAAAAAGGATTGTTACAACAGGAGATTCTTCCTATCCAATTAGAAACTAAAAAAGGACCTGTAGTTATTGATAAAGACGAACACCCCCGCCCTGACACAACATTAGAAAAATTAAGTAAACTTAAACCCGCCTTCAAACCCAATGGTACTGTTACCGCAGGAAATGCATCCGGTATTAATGACGGGGCCTCTGCTCTTATTCTCATCTCCGAAAATGTACTATCAAAAATAAAACCCGCATTTAACCCTGTACGAGTAGTTGATATTCAATCAATGGGATGTGACCCCGCTTATATGGGCTTAGGACCTATCTTCGCCACTCGAAAATTATTAGAAAAGAACAAATTAACAGTTGATACCATTGATTTGTGGGAACTCAATGAAGCCTTTTCCGCTCAATCCATACCCTGCATCCAACAAATAGGTATGTCCCCTGAAATAGTTAATGTAAACGGAGGTGCCATTGCAATAGGGCATCCCATCGGTTGTTCAGGAGCACGGATTACAACCACCTTGATTTACGAAATGCAACGAAGAAAATCGAAAACCGGTATCGCTACCATGTGTGTCGGTGGTGGAATGGGAATTAGTGGACTGTTCAAAATAGAATAGATGCTATTTTAAATTCTAACTATTCGACTCGTTAGACAAGTCGGATGTATAGATGTATACCTGAAAAACTATTTCTTTGCAATAATTGGTCCAAGTGCTGAAAGCAAACCTGCAATAGCCGTTAGAACAGTGGCTACAATGGAAATAATTGTAGAAGCAGATGCTGTTTCAGGATAAGAAACTTTTTGGGTGACTGTTTGGGTGTGTTTCATTTACAACCTCCTTATACATATTTTATTTGTAAAAATATTGAATAGCTCTAACACTATCCTTTATTATACAAACTTTACAAAATAATATTACACCCACAATTAATATAACAAACAATACGATAATTTGGAAATAAAAATTAAATAACAAATGCTTATTCCGACAACTATTTTATTAGCACTCAGTTCCGCTTTACTCCCTTTCCTACTCCATCCATTAAATAAACTTTTACGAAATATAATACTTACAATTCCTCCTTTATTAGCACTTTTAATTATAATTTCACAATTAAATTCACAGGAAGTTCCATCATACCAATTAAGTTGGTTACCATCATTAGGATTGGATTTATATTTTGAAAGCTCTTATTTCCAACTCCTTTTCGGTTTTTTTATACTATTTATTGGGATATTTATTCATCTATTCGCTGTAATTTATTTACAAAACGATCCCTCTCAAAAAAGTTGGTTTTTCTGGTTCTTCATGTTTATGGGTTCTATGCTGGGGCTCATATTCTCCGCCAATCTATTTCTTCTCTTCCTGTTTTGGGAATTAACCAGTCTGGCTTCTTTCTTTTTGATTGGACACTATTATGAACAGGAAGAAGCAAGAAAAAGTGCGTGGGAAGCACTGCTTATTACGGGTGGAGGAGGACTTTGCTTACTTACAGGCTTTATTATGATATTCATTATTACGGGGTCGGTAAACCTGCCCGAACTGCAGGATAAATTCAATAATACTTCCTATCCCCTTCTGACAAATATAGCCATTCTTCTTATCATCCTGGGCATCATGACAAAATCTGCTCAATATCCGTTCCACTTCTGGTTACCAGATGCCATGACCGCACCCGCTCCAGCAAGTGCTTATTTACACTCGGCAACTATGGTTAAAGCAGGTGTGTTTTTGTCATTCCGCCTTTCTCCTATTTTTTCAAATCTATACTTATGGCATGTATTATTAGTGTTTTTTGGAGGTTTTACCTTTTTCTGGGGGGCTTTGTGCTGTCTAAAGGAAAACTCTATCAAGAAAGCATTGGCATATACCACCGTAAGCACTCTGGGATTGCTTACCTGTCTAATCGGCATTGGAACCCCTGAAATCATTTATAGTGCTGTGCTTCTTATGTTTGCACATGCCATTTACAAAGCCGGTCTTTTTCTATTTGCAGGGACTATAGAGTTTACAACCCATCATAAATATCTCTCCAAAATTGAAGGGCTCTGGCGAAAACAGCCCTTATTTTTCATGGTCGCATTATTATCAATCTATTCCCTTGCAGGGTTCCCTTATACCTTCAGTTTTCATGCAAAAGAGGAGCTTATACGGTCCATTTACAGATTAAACCCTTCCTATATAGTTATGTTTTCATTACTATTAATCATCGGGAATAGTTTAATTATAGGTTTTTCTACAAGACTCTTCATCATTCCACTTCTCAGAGCAAAGACAAAAGAAGCAACTTTTCATCCTGGAATTTCTTCTTTCCTCTTAACAAATATACCCTTATTCTTTGCTATAGCCGGTATTAGTATACCCCTCTCAAAAGATTTGACAGGTATTTTTCACAAACTATCCCATAACTTTATACCCAATATCGTCGTTGAACATTCCCAAAATACCACTGGACATTTTCAACATTACCTCCTGTTATTACCAAGCATCCTTTCATGGTCTATAGGAATTGTGCTTGGATTTTACATTATATGGAAGGGGAACATTATAAATGAGCAGGGTATAACTCCTTTTGCTACAAGACTATATCAACACATTATTCAACAATTGCTATTGCAATCTGACCGAATTACTCGTTTCTTCCAGAATGGGAAACTTCGTTCCTACTTACAAACATTCGCTGTTGCAGTTCTTATTGTTTCCTTTATTGCTATCGTTACAGAATGGGAAATTATAAAAGCGAATATCCTGACGCACATTGTTCGCCCTGAACACAAAATCACCAAATATGACTTCATCTTAACATCCATTATCATTGCCGGAATATTTGGTGTAATTTTTGCTCGAACGAAACTAACTGCGGTGATATGTCTGGGTATAATCGGTTATGGGATGGCTATCGTATTTCTGATATTTAGTGCCCCCGATTTAGCTATGACTCAATTTATTATTGAAACACTCACTGTATCCCTCTTTGTATTCGTTTTCTATCATTTACCAGAACAACCCCTATATCGTAGAAAGACGACTAAATATCAAAACTTATTTATTTGTACACTTTTTGGTATTGTGATGGGTTTTCTAACCCTCTCTGCTTCCAGCATACAAACACATCCTTCTATTTCATCCTATTTCACGACAAAAAGCCTAAACGAAGCACATGGAGGAAATATCGTTAATGTCATCCTTGTAGATTTTCGTGGGTTTGATACCCTCGGAGAAATAACCGTATTAGCAATAGCCGGCATTGGCACTTATGCATTACTTCGTTATCAGAGGTTGAAAAATCATGAATAGTTTAATATTAAAAACCGCAGGGAAATATATTGCTCCTTTGTTATTTTTATTTGCTATTTACCTTTTGTTTACAGGTCATAACCAACCTGGTGGAGGATTTTCAGGAGGACTGGTTGCTTCTGCATCCTTTATACTCCTTGCCTTTGCATACGGTGTTGAACAGACTCAAAAATGGATACGAATATCTCCGTTATACATTATCGCAATAGGATTGCTGTTAGCAGTAGGAAGCGGAGTTATTTCCATATTATTTGGACAACCCTTTATGACAGGAGTATGGATAACCTTGGAGTCTTTAACATTAGGGACACCCATGCTGTTTGATACCGGTGTCTTTTTAGTCGTTTTAGGAACTACTTTATTAATTATTCTTGAACTTATTAAAGAGGTATAAAGGGACTTATTATGGAATGGCTATTTGCTATTTTAGTTGGCGGATTATATTCCGCAGGTCTCTATCTTATGCTACAAAGAAATATGTTTAAATTGGTATTGGGCATGTGTCTGATTAGCCATGGAGCAAATTTGCTAATATTCACTGCAGGTGGTCTTACAAGGAATTTACCCCCTATATTCTCTGAAGCCAATTCGATCCCTGCACAAATGACAGACCCTTTACCTCAAGCCTTTGTATTAACGGCTATTGTAATTAGTTTTGGTGTTACTGCATTCTTACTGGTTCTGGTTCATAGGACACATAAAATATTAAATACAGACGATGTTGACGATTTAATTAAGACAGACCTACAATGAAAACACTGGTTATCTTTCCCATAATTATACCTTTACTTACTGCAAGTTTTTGTCTTGTAAGTTATAAAACACCGCGATTACAATGGCTTTTTACATGGTTCGGAAACCTATCATACTTTATTGTTGCACTTATATTTCTCCAGGCAACTTATCAAGGAAATTACTATTCCATCCAAATCGGGAACTGGGAAGCACCCTTTGGAATAACTATTGTTATAGACCTCTTTAGTTCCATTATGCTTTTAATAACTTCAATTCTTGTATTCTGCTCTTTTTTATATTCCCTAACAATGTCCTCAAAAGAAGAGTTTCGGTCGGGGTACCCCTCGCTAATTTTCTTTCTTATGATGGGTGTATCGGGGGCGTTCACAACAGGAGACTTATTCAATTTATATGTGTGGTTTGAGGTTATGCTCATGTCTTCTTTTGTACTGATGGCTTTTGGGGGAGAACAACAACAATTAGAAGGTTCTATTAAATATGTTATCCTTAATTTAATTTCTTCTGCAATATTTCTTGCGTCAACCGGGATTTTATACGGTATGGTAGGAACAGTAAATCTGGCAGACCTATCCATAAAATTCTCCATAATCGAATACAATTATCCTAAACTTATTGTTAGTTCCTTATTACTTATTGCTTTCGGAATAAAGGCGGGATTATTTCCTCTATATTTTTGGCTCCCGGCATCTTATCATACTCCTCCACCGGGCATTTCCGCTCTCTTTTCAGGACTGCTTACAAAAGTGGGCATGTATTCCATCATCCGCACTTTTACTCTGTTTTATAAAGAGGTAGATATTCCGATACAGAATACCCTCCTAATTATTGCAGGAATGACGATGTTAATCGGTGTTCTTGGGGCCGTATCTCAAAATGAAATTCGCCGCATTCTCTCTTTTCATATCATTTCTCAGATAGGCTACATGTTAATGGGACTCGCTTTATGGTCCGTTATGGGCATAGCCGGGGCTGTTTACTTTATTGTGCATAACATTGTTGCAAAATCAAATTTATTCTTTATAAGCGGTATTATCAATAAAAAAACAGGCCGTTATCACATTAAGTCACAAGGAAATCTATACCAAGAATCCCCTATATTATCTATATGTTTTCTCTGCTCTGCTTTATCCCTTGCGGGGCTACCCCCTTTATCCGGTTTTGTAGGGAAACTTACATTGATAATAGCCGGAATTCATAGTAAAGCATACATTACTGTTTTTATATCCATTGTTGTTAGTTTTCTTACACTGTTTTCAATGACCAAAATCTGGATATATACCTTTTGGGGAACACCTCATTATAAAAAAGAAGCATCATCTGAATCTGATAAAAACCTTTTTTTTGCATATAGCGCCATAATTATTCTGGCTTTATTGACGGCCTCCTTAGGAATATTTGGCGAAATTTTCCTTAACATCTCAGAAAAATCGGCTCAAGAGTTACTCCAACCCTTAACATATATAGAAAAAATTATGGAGTATTAACATGAATTCAAACCTTTTTCTAGCAAATATACTCCTGAGTTTAATCTGGGCTTTTATCTCAGGAACCCTTTCTTTTGCAAATATATTATTGGGCTTTGTAGTAGGGTACTTTATTCTATTTATCATATACAATGAAAGTACCGATTATTTTAAGAAAATTGTGCAGATTTTTTTGTTTGCATTCCGTTTTATTGAGTTATTGTTTTTATCAAATATTGAAGTGGCCATCGAAGTCCTTCGTTTTCGACCCAAAGCCACTCCTGGAATTATTGCATATCCTCTTCGTTTTACAAACCCTTTAGAAATAACCTTATTTGCAAATTTTATCTCATTAACCCCTGGGACACTCAGTGTAGATATATCAGAAGATAACAAAATTTTATACATTCATGCTTTATTTGCAAACAATCCTGACAAACTCAAAAAAGATATAGAAAAACAGTTAGAAAAACCATTAAACAAAATTTTTAAATAACTTATGTTATTACCAAGCATTATCATATTTACAACAATGGTCGTGTTAGGAATAATATTTGCTCTCATACGGCTTGCTATAGGTCCAACATTAGCAGACCGTGTTGTCGCTTTAGATTTAATTACAACTCAAATTGTCGGAATAATTGCTGTATACTCAATTGCTATATCGAATCCTACATATTTAATTGATGCAATTACAATTACTATTCTTTCCTTTTTAGGCACAGTAACCTTTGCATACTATTTAGGATTGGGAGGAAAACCATGATAAGAGACCTTTTCATAACAATATTTTTATTTATCGGTGGTTTTTTTATGCTATTAGCAGGCTTTGGAATTCTTCGGTTTCCAGATGTATACACCCGAATGCATGCAGGAACAAAAAGCGGGACTTTAGGTGTTTCTGGAGCGTTAATTGCCCTATCCATTTTTTTCTGGGATACAGAAATAACAGTACGAGCCATGTTACCTATTATATTTACTCTGATTACTGCTCCTGTCGCCGCACATTGCATTAGCCGCTCTGCATTCAAAAGTGGAATTCAACTATCACAAAACAGTGTCATTAACGAGTTTAACAAAGATAAAGATACTCCATCCTCTGAATAAATTTCGCAGAAAATTAAAATATTCAAGATTAATGGGATTCTTTTTTATCAATAGTCTCAATTGCGACTGTTCCTTCCCCCTGTTTCAGATTCTCCGCCTCTTTTACAAGTGGGGCAATCTTTTCTGCAGGCAAAATGATAATTAATGAATTGGTTTCCACTTCATCCTTCCATTCCTGCACCACACGTAAGGCACCAATACCCACAAATTTTCCATCCATCGCAAACAGAGGAGAACTTAAAATATCAAAAGAACGGCTTTGACTTAAAGTATAAAAAAGAAAAGGTTTATCAATAACACTTTCCACTCTCAACACTGTTGCACTATGAGAACGACGAGCAACTTTTCCATGTTGCATAATCAATAGTAAAGGGTCCAAAATTTGCGGGACGGCGATATTCTCTTTCTCTAAAGACACATTTGCTAAATCCTCCGGAATAGATTCTTTTGCACGAATAACCATAACATCGCGTTCTTTATCTTGTAACAGCACCTCTGACGGGATTTCTTTTTCATCTTTTAATATCATCTTTATAGAGGCAATGCGGATATTAATGGTATTCCGAAGTTCCTGGTCTATCAGAATCGAGGGATCCAATGCAGAAAGAGCCAATATTGCCATTCCTGAAGGTTTAACTAAAGTAGCCGTACATTGCCCCACCGATTCTTCTTCTCCATCTGATGTAGTAATCAACAGATTGGCACGCACTGTAATTACAGAAGAGCCATATTGCTGGAAAACCTTCCTCCCTAATTCCGCTACTTCATCTGAAAAGGCACTGTAATTAAAAATCAATCCTATACCCAATAAAAAATAAATTTTGTAAAACTTAATTGATTTCATAATACTTTCTAATTTCACCTATTAAAATATCGAATTAAAACAAACATAAATTGTATTTGATTATAGCACAACCTTGTAAAATTCTTACAGCAGGATATTTAATCGATGTCTATGTTATCATATTAACAAGATTAAAGAAGTTTTTCTTTGGGAATCTACAGATATGACCATTCTTGAAAATATTAACTCCGCAAAAGATATTAAGCGTCTTTCCATTGATCAATTAGAGCAATTAGCAAAAGAAATACGCGAAAAAATTATTTCTACAGTCTTAATTAATGGAGGTCACCTTGCTTCACCACTGGGAGTCGTCGAATTAACAATTGCTCTTCATTATGTTTTTGATATAGGGAAAGATATCCTTATTTGGGATGTAGGACATCAGGCATATACTCACAAGATACTTACAGGCAGGAACCACAACTTCGACACACTACGAAAAAAAAGTGGAATTAGTGGCTATCCTCGTCGTGAAGAAAGCCCTCTCGACTTTTTTGGGACGGGTCATAGTTCCACATCCATTTCTTCAGCATTAGGAATGGCAATTGCTCGCGATATAGCAGGGGAACATAATCATGTTATTGCTGTTATTGGAGATGGAGCCATGACCGGGGGGATGGCCATGGAAGCACTAAGTCACGCAGGACATCTCGGAACAAATCTGCTGGTTATACTAAACGACAATGAAATGTCAATCGCTCCGAATACAGGTGCTCTGGCAAGATATTTCAATCGTCTTATTATGGCATATCCATATAAAAGAGCGAAAGAAGATGTCGGCAGTTTTGTAAAACGAATTGTGGGAGAACGCGTAACTCGTACCATTCAAGACCTGGAAAAATCTGTAAAGGGTTTTATAACAAAAGGTTCGCTATTTCAGGAATTGGGCTTTAATTATATTGGTCCTGCAGATGGACATGATTTACCTCTACTAATCGAATGTTTTCAAAACCTGAAACACTTCACAGGACCCGTTCTATTTCACTGTCGTACAGAAAAAGGAAAAGGTTTTAAAGAAGCAGAAGAAGACCCCCAAAAATATCATGGTATTAAACCTAAAAAAATTCCAAAATCTGATGAGGAAGGTGACGGAATTTTATTAGGGATACCTGAGGAAGAATCAGGCAAAAGTTTTACAGATTGTTTTAGCGATGCAATATGCAAACTTGCAGAAAAAGATAGAAGAATTGTTGCTATCACTGCTGCAATGCCCGCAGGCACCGGACTAACACATTTTGCAGAAAAGTTTCCTGAACGATTTTTTGATGTTGGAATATGTGAACAACATGCGGTAACTCTTGCCGGTGGACTTGCTTGTAAAGGATTACGACCTGTTGTTGCAATTTATTCAACATTTCTACAACGAGCCTATGACCAGATAATCCACGATATTTGTTTGCAAAATTTACCCGTTATCTTTGCCATTGACCGTGCCGGACTTGTCGGAGAAGATGGACCAACACATATGGGAACTTTCGACATATCCTTTCTGCGACTTATACCCCAATTAAAAATATGTGTCCCACGCGATGGTTTTGACCTTGAAAAACTATTGGAAATATCCCTTACACAGGAAGGACCTGTTGCAATTCGTTATCCGAAGGCCCAATCGATACTTACAGGCTCTACTAAGGAACGAAATTATTGGGGAGCCGATATATTACTAACAGGAACAGATGGTTATCTTGTCTCTATCGGAACAAAGGCCTATACCTGTTTAAAAGTTGCTGAAAAACTCCAAAAAATGGGTGTATCTATAGGAGTCATCGATATGCGATGGGTAAAACCTTTGGATACACAGGTGTTGAAAAATCTCTCTACCCCTCGCATCTTTACCGTCGAGGAAAATACACTCATTGGCGGTTTTGGAAGTGCTATACTCGAATATTTAAACGATAATTGTTTAGCAGAAGATACAAAGATATATAGATTCGGCATATCGGATTCGTTCTGTGAACATGCAACGCGTGAAGAACAGTTGAAAATGTTTGGACTAACTGTGGACGAAATGTTCAAAAAAATTCTTGAAATTTTCGAACAAAATCAATCCTTTCCACTGCCCAGTTTACAAACCTATAACATATCAGAAAATCATTGTTAACTTCAAAAGTTGTAAAAAAATATGGATTTATGATAATCTTATAAACCCCAATGTTTATTCAGCATGAGGGGCGAGTGGCGGAATTGGCAGACGCGCTGGACTTAGGATCCAGTACCGCAAGGTGTGCGGGTTCAACTCCCGCCTCGCCCACATTATGTTTGGTAAGTGCATAAAAATATTACAGAACAAAAAAACAACTTAAATATAGGTCAATGATCATGACAGAACAAAAAAACAACAACGAAAATAATACCTTCTCTTCCGAAACAGAAAAAAATATCCAATCCGCGGCAGAAACTCCATCACAACAAATATCAACACAAGAAACTCCTAAACACAAGCATCATCACACACATGAAACCACCGAAGAAGAGTTTAAGTTTAAAAAAGACCCTGAATTTGAAATTGATTATAAAGGGGATTGTCTGTATTCTGTAAAAGTTACCATTCCCGCAGTAAATACAAAATCGCAAATTAATAAAAACTTAGAGGAAGTCAAAGAGCATGCTGAATTACCCGGTTTCCGTAAAGGGAAAGCACCTATGTGGCTGGTAGAAAATAAATTTGGGAAAATAGCACGAAAAGAGGCTTTTGACAAAGTCATAACCGAATCTGTTAAAAAATTGATGGAAGATAATAAATTAAGGGCTTTCTCCACTCCACAGTTTGACGGATTAGAAGAACTCGATAAATTGCCAGAAGATAAAGATATATCTTTTCAAGTTTCGTTCGAAGTAGCACCGAAATGTGAATTAGGAAAATATCGTGGTCTTGAACTGGAACGCATCACTGTTGAACCCGATGAAAAAATGATTGAAGAAAGACTGGAACTCTTACGAAATCGTTTCGCTATCTACCAATCCGTTCCTGATGCAGAAATTGCAAACGGGGACCAGGCAATTATCGATTTTAATGGAACAATCGACGGAGAAAGTTTCCCCGGAGGAAGTGCCAACAATTATCCATACATCGTAGGTTCAAAAAGATTTTTCGGAAAATTTGAAGAAGTACTTATAGGCGCTAAAATTGGAGAAACAAAAACCTGTGAAGTAGAATTCCCATCCGATTATACAAATCGAAATCTCGCAGGGAAAAAAGCTATCTTTGAAATTAATGTTAAAGATATAAAAAGAAAAGAACTTCCTTCAATAGACAATGAATTCGCAAAACAGGCCGGGGCTGAAAACCTCGAAGACCTAAAGCAGAAAATAAAGAAAGAGTTGGAAGAAGCATTTACAGAGCAAACCCATCTCCAGTTAGAAACCTCCGCAATAGAACAAGTCATTAAAAGCAGTACATTTGAAATCCCCAAATCGTTAATTGAGGAAGTAGCAAAAAACCAGGTAGAAGAACAAATCCAAAGAATGATACAAATGAGAATCCCTATTTCAGAGGTTGAAAAACAAAGAGAAGAATTAGAGAAAAATGCAAAAGAAAAAGCAGAAAAAACCATTAAGTGGTACACCCTTGCCAATGAGATAGCAGAAGCAGAAGGGATAGAAATCTCCGATAGTGACTATGAGAACGAAGCACAAAGCATACAAGGAAGAACAGGAATCGATATAGACACAATTCGTTCTTATATTCAAGAACAAGGGAAAGATGATGTAACAGATACCATAATTCGTAAAAAAGTTATTAAACTCATTCTGGACAATGCAAAAATCGAGACTAAAACAGTCTCTCGTGAAGAATGGGAAAAAACATACGAAAAATCTAATGAAGAGAAATAATATGCAAGAACCCATAGAAAAATTAATAAAACATGCTATTAATCCTTATTCAGAAAACCCAATCAATCCACAAGCAGTAACAATCTATCAGCAAACAAGCCGGGGTGAAAGAGCCTACGACATCTATTCCCGATTACTTGAAGACCGAATCATCTTTTTAGGAATGCCTATCGATGATTATGTAGCAAACTACATCATTGCCCAGTTACTCTATTTAGAAGCGGAAGACCCCGATAAAGATATTAACCTCTACATCAACAGCCCCGGCGGGAGTGTAACCGCAGGATTGGCCATTTACGATACCATGCAATTTATCCGCCCGGAAATAACCACCATCTGCCTTGGACAAGCTGCAAGCATGTCCGCAGTTCTTATGTCCGCAGGCACACCCGGTAAACGCTATGCTCTTCCCTATTCCCGATTCTTACTCCATCAACTTATGGGCGGCGTCCGTGGACAAGCAACCGACATCGCCATTCAAGCACAAGAAATCGTTCGTATAGGTGAAACTATCGACCAAATACTTGCCAAACATACAGGACAACCCATCGAAGTCATCCGGAAAGATACCGACCGCGACCTTTTCCTCAGCGCCGAAGAAGCCAAAAATTATGGCCTTATCGACGAAGTCCTACAACGGTCCAAACCCAAAAAAGAAAAGTAATCCATATCTAAAACAGTAGCCATAATCGGAGCCTCCGCCGACCACAATAAATACAGTAACAAAGCCATTAGAGCCTACCTCGCCAAAGGCTGGACAGTATACCCCCCCGTCAATCCAAACCTCTATGAAATAGATGGCCTCTCATGCTATAAATCCATTACAGATATCCCGGCCCCAGTCGACCGCATCAGTGTATATGTCCCCCCACAAATCGGAAAAACCTTACTCCCCTCCATAGCACAAGTAAAACACTCCGAACTCTACATCAACCCCGGCGCCGAAAACGAAGAACTTATTCAACAAGCCCAAAAACTCGGTCTCAACCCCATCTACGCCTGCAGTATTATCGCTATTGATTCCCATCCCGCCCAATTTACCGACAAAAAAATTCCTTTTCAAAAAAGTTGACTTAGGTAATTTTTTTTTCCTAAAATATAATTAAAAGTTGAATAAAAAAAAAGTAGCTTATGGGGAGTAAATAATCTCTTATGGGTAGTAAACAATCTCTACTGATAAGTTTCGCAGGAAGTAATGATCCTTTCGGAAGAGGAGAAAAAACGACTACAGGCGGTCAGCCTTACGGACCACTAATTTCCGCCGTTAAGAAAGGTGATTTCGACCATGTAATCATCTTAAGCACAAAACAACTTATTAAAAACGCAGAAAATACAAAAGCGGAATTAGAAAAACTTTTTTCACAAAAAACCATTGAGATATATAACACAGATATTGAGGACCCAACAAAACACGAAGAAATTATAAGAAAATTAAATAAATTCATTAAAGACAATGAAGAGGTCCTGTTTAAAAAAGATTTTGACATCTTTATATCCATAACCTCCGGCACACCGGCCATGCATGCTTGTTGGTTACTCTTTTCCGCAAGCAAAACAATCCCATCAAAAGTTATTCATATTAAAGAGGCATATTACACCAACTCCAGGGAACCCGAAATTATACAAATTGACTTCACAAAACCAGACTTCCCGATAATCAGCCCAAGAATTACAAAAGAATGGAAAATTGATATAAACACTCCACCCACCTCATTTGCAGAATATGACCTCATTGGACAATCTGAAGATTTTATTAAAGCATGTCAACAAGCCTGGAAATATGCAGGAAAAAATGTCGATATTCTCCTCCTCGGCGAAACAGGCACAGGTAAAGATCGATTCGCTGAAATGATTCATAAAGTCAGTAACAGAGAGGGAGAGATGGTCACCTTCAACTGTGCGGGAACTACAGAAACTATTTTTGAAAGTGAACTTTTTGGACACAGAAAGGGAGCCTTTACAGGTGCAATAGATGATTATGAAGGGGCATGTGGTAAAGCTAAAAATGGAACTTTATTTTTCGATGAAATAGGAGATGCCCCTCCTCCCATTCAAATTAAACTTCTCCGTTTCCTTGAAAACAAGAAATACACGAAAGTAGGGGATAACAAAGAAATAGATGCGAATATCCGATTCGTATTTGCAACCAATAGAGATCTGAACCAACTTGTTCAAGAAGGAAAAATACGAGAAGATTTCTATTATCGTATCCAACGCTTTA
>CAKZKR010000002.1 GCA_937124615.1 uncultured bacterium | reverse complement strand
TAATGGTACTATTGACCTTGTCATTACAGACCCACCCTTTGCGATAGATTTTAGAGCCTGTCGTTCCAATTATAATCATGCTGGACATCTTAGTATCGAATCAAACAAAAAGGTTACACAAATGAGACCATGGAACTTTTACAACAAGAAGATTTATTATGGGGATAGATAACTTATTTATGTTATTGGAAAGCAATGGAAAAAACAAGCCTATTATGTCAAATGAGTTATACACTATGGGAAAGATACTCTTTCGAAGTAGAATCTCTGCAAAACAATCTTTGACGAGTTCTTTATCAGAACAGGACACGGATGCAATTGATGTTGAAATATATTTCGCTGGTAAAGGGACAAGTATCATTAAAAATTACACAACATAACGAAAAGGGCCGTAAACGATATGCTTGCGAGGGTTCAGTCTGCATATATATTAGGTATAGAAGCATTTCCTTTGACGGTTGAGGTAGATATTGGGCATGGAGAGAATAAAACAGAGTTAGTGGGTTTAGCGGATACGGCTGTTAAAGAGAGTCGGGAGCGTGTTGCATCGGCTCTGCGCAATTCAGGTTTTCGTTTTCCACGGGGGAAGGTCGTAGTAAATTTAGCACCTGCGGATATTCGAAAAGAGGGGAGTTATTTAGACTTGCCGATTGCATTAGGGCTCATTTTAGCAGGAGAACAAGGAAACCCCCGAGTAGATTTAGCAAAAATACTAATTGCGGGGGAATTGGCTTTAGACGGCTCCCTTCGACATGTGCCCGGCACTTTAGCAATGGCTATCCTGGCACGGAAAAATGGTTTTCGTGCGATTCTTGTCCCGGAAGAGAATGCAGAAGAAGCCGGTTTGGTGCATGAAATTGATGTTATACCAATCAAGAATTTAAGCGACGCTTTGGAATATCTAAAGGCCCCTACGGACTATACTCCCTACCGAACGGATTATCAAAAATTATTTCAGAACAACCACCACGCTACATTGGATTTTGAAGATGTAAAAGGGCAGGCTCATGTGAAGCGTGCTTTAACCATTGCCTCTGCAGGAGGACATAATGTGTTGATGATGGGTCCACCCGGAACCGGTAAAACTATGCTTGCTTCGCGTATCCCTGGGATTTTGCCGGAAATGACTTTTGATGAAGCCCTGGAAACAACACAGATATATAGCGTTGTATCGAGGAAAGGACAGAACTCCTCACTCATAACGACTCGCCCGTTCCGTTCTCCACATCATACTGTCTCCACAATTGCAATGGTAGGAGGCGGGGCTAATTTTCAGCCCGGTGAAGTTAGTTTAGCCCACAACGGCATTTTATTTCTGGATGAATTGCCTGAGTTTAGTAGGTCGACATTAGAAGTATTGCGACAACCATTGGAAGAAGGATTTGTGCATATACGGCGGGCCCATTATGCGGTAACGCTACCCAGTCGATTTATGTTCGTTTCCGCTATGAATCCCTGCCCCTGCGGTTGCCGAACCGACCCCAAACGGACCTGTCGTTGTTCCATTGGTGAAATCCAGAGGTATATCAATCGAATCTCCGGTCCTCTGTTAGACCGGATTGATATGCATATCGAAGTGCCTGCTTTACCTTTCCATGAATTATCACAAGACCAACCTGCGGGTCCCAGCAGTTCGGAAATGCGGAATCAGGTGCTCGAAGCACGAAATCGCCAGCATCATCGATATGGTAAGACAACTTTACTCAATGCACACCTGGATACAAAACAACTTCGTCGCTACTGCAAACTATCCAATACCACACAACAACTATTGCTCTGTGCTATTGAACATCATGGATTAAGTGCCCGTGCCCATGACAAGATCCTGCGTATGGCAAGGACCATTGCGGACCTGGATAATTCTGAAAATATCCTGGATAACCATATCGCTGAAGCCATACAATACCGCTCTATCGACCTGAAAGCCATTTAATAATATCCGATGAATAGGTCCCCTTTAATATTTTGTTGATTTCATTGAGAAAAGGAAAGGGCGCAATTATCCGAACAAAACTTGTTGAAAACGACGGGTTTTCATTCCTGCTTTTGACTTGCAATGTCCATAATCCATAGCCTATTTAGAATTGAAGGGATAGGACCTGTTGAATAAATTCATCTTAGATAAGGAAGCAGAAAGTATGGAGAATAGCTGATGGATGGCTGTTGTGAGCTTATAAAATCTATGAAGAAAAAATTAAGCGTGTCATTGATAGAGTATGGGGCGAGCAATAGAGGAGAGGTACATAGAATATTTATTATTTTCAACTTTCCGATGATTATCGAAGATATGATAGGTCTTTCAGAAAACTACTAAACGACGAAAAAGATAGAGAAAAATCTTAACTTGAGCGCAGATAAGATTACCTTTTAAGAGTTCTTGGGTCTCAATAGTTGTACGATAAAGATACTCGGTGATGAAAGATTCGGGTTATATGTTATCAGGAAGATGTGTGTTGATTATGGAATGGGGAGGTGCCAGGTTGCGGTATATACCTCTTCTGCGGGTCCCTCCTGATACACATAGTCATCTTCTGCCCATTCAATGGTAAGGGAACCATGGACAAGATGAACCTTAACTTTACGGTCGGTCCTATTCGTAATCATAGATGCAAGGGCGGATGCACACGAACCACTACCGCTTGCCATTGTAATACCGCTACCCCGCTCCCAGATCCGCATAACAATATTTGAACGGTCCATTACTGAAACAAATTCTACATTTGTTCGCTGTGGGAATAAGTAATGATTTTCAATTTTCGGTCCCAATTCTGCCACGGGCGCTTCGGTTGCATCCGGAACGAATATAACTGCATGCGGATTTCCAATGTTAACCGCTGTAATATTTAAAACCTCGCCCTCAACATCAATCGGTTCTTCGATAACCTGCCCTTCCGGACCGACCATAGGAATACGAGAACGCTCAAATTTTGGCTTACCCATACAGGAACGAACAGACTGCACTTTACCATTTTCTAAATTCAAAACAACGCGATTCGGTCCTGCCAATGTCTCAATGATAAAATCCGTTTTATGGATCAATCCCCGTTCATAGACATATTTTGCAAAACAGCGAATCCCATTACCACAGGTTTCCGCCTCACTACCATCAGCGTTAAAGATACGCATTTTGAAATCCGCCGTTTCAGATGCAAGGATAAGAATAATCCCATCGGCCCCCGCTCCTAAATGACGATGGCTCATCCGCCGGGATAATTCCGGGATATTCTCTGTGGGCAGACCCCCTCGAGCATCGATATATAAATAGTCATTGCCCAACCCGTGCATTTTTGTAAAAACAAGTTGACTCATTTTCCCTCTGTGCCTTTTTGTTCAGTTCGTATTTAGTAGCAATTACTTTTCTAAAATAAATTGTTTTATAACTATTATTCATAAATATTGAACTGAATAATGAAGTATTATAGAACTTTCTAAAATTATAAGCAACAAAGAACGCTGTGTTTTTTCCATCAGAAATCCAAAACGATGATTATTCGATAAGGATTTAAATCTAAAAAACCGGGAACTTTTTATAAACAGACTTCATAGAGGTAGAAGATAAAGTATATTCCATTATGGGAATGGTTAATTGAGAATGATTGACAGGGGCAATCTTTCTAACGGTTTTTTCCTTGAGTCTGCTATATCCTTTTTTTAATAGCATGTTCCACAAATTTTTCTATCATCTGTTCGTAAGAAATCCCTGCACATTGGGCCTCCTGGGGATACAATGAAGTGGGTGTAAGCCCGGGAATAGGGTTTATCTCAATCCATACAGGTCCTTGTTCATCAATTATAAAATCACTTCGGCTCCATGTGGAACAGCCAATGATCTGATGGACACGAACGGCCATTTCCTGAACCTTTTGTGTTTGTTCAGGCTCAAGTGGTGCCGGTGTAATTTCATCTGTGGCACCGGGTGTGTATTTCGCCGTATAGTCAAAGAAAGAACTCGTTTTAGGTCGAATTTCTGTAACGGGCAATGCTCGTGGAGGCAAACCTTCTTCGCAATCCCAGACTCCACAGGTTACTTCCCGTCCTTTGATAAATTTCTCTACCAATACTTCATGGTCCCATTCCAACGCCTGTTCCACACCCACAAGAAAAGTTTCCGCATCCTTTACAATTGTTATCCCGACACTGGATCCCTGTGAACATGGTTTGACAACTACCGGAAATCCCAGTTCGTTCTCCACGCAGAAAACCGAATCCGAACGGTCCCAAATCCAGGTATCCTGACGAAAAATAATATGTGGAGCCACACGAATACCCGCCATTTTTGCTACCGCTTTAGCACATATTTTATTCATTGCAAGGGCACACGCCGGGCAATTAGAACCCGTATAAGGGATATGAAGCCAATCCAACAAACCTTGTATCCGCCCATCTTCACCAAAAGGACCATGAAGAGCAATAAATATTACCTGTATATCCAGCCGTTTCAATTCTGTAAGGGCTTCTTCTGTCCTCAACAGTCGCTTTTCTGGAAATTCCCAGTGAAAATTGCGATGGATAATGATGGGAACAGGCTCATACTCCGTTTTACTTAACGCACGAACAACTCCTTCTCCTGATAATAGTGATATTTCATGTTCAGAGCTAATCCCTCCCATTAGCACACCGACCCGCATTGTAACAGAAGACTTTTTATTTTCCATAACAAACCTTCCCATGAAAAGATTCAAAGTAATATAACAGGCATAGATTTTAGCACTTGATTTACGAATATCTCAATATAGCAAACCCCCTGCAACATTTAAAAAATATTTTAGAAATTGTTTTGATGTTTCCATAGGGTTGATATATTTAACATAAGACAGATGCGTAAAGAAAAGAGTATATGTATGAATAAAACGATCGGGACCCTATTCCTAATGATGCTGTTGGCTATTTTTATACCGGCACTGTCTATAATGAATCGGTCTGCAGAGGGAATCGGGAAAACTACATCCGAAATGAAGCAACGGAAAACTTGTGGAGAAGATGGGGATTTTGAAAACATATGGAAAATAGATGAGGGCCAATCATATCCTTATCTTGCCTGAGAAAAAGAGAATAGCGACAGTAAAATAGAGCCTATTTCAACAATAGATAAAAATTCCCTCTAAATATATTTTTGTCCTATCATAAGTTTAAGGCCAAGAAAACATTTCTTTAACTGTATTAACCTTCCCATAAAAAATTTTCATGTTTGAATTGTATACCTGCTCATAAATGCTATATCCTATTTTCAATTATCAAACTTTGATTATAGAACACAAAAGTTTTTGTTATGAAGAAGAAAATAGAGAAGCCATTAATCGTTCAATCGGACCGGACGATTTTGCTTGAAGTGGAGAATCCGTTGTATGAAGAGGCGCGAGATGCTCTTTCTGCATTTGCGGAACTTGTGAAGTCTCCGGAACATTTCCATACTTACCGTATAACGCCGATTTCACTATGGAATTCTGCGTCCGCCGGATATACCGCTACGCAAATTATAGACTTGCTCCATAAATATAGCCGATATGATATACCCTCCAATATTATCTATGAAATCACAGAAACGGTTCGCCGTTATGGCCGACTGAAATTATATAAGAGCCCGCAACAGGAACTTATTCTGGAATCAGACGATACCATGCTCCTTTCAGAACTGCTTTATAACAAAGCAATGCAGGAGTTTGGACCGGTTCGTTTAGATTCGCGTCGGGTCAAAGTTAATACACAGTTCCGGGGACATTTAAAGAGTGTCTTGGTCAAATTGGGTTTTCCCGCGGAAGACCTGGCCGGGTATGTAGAGGGGGCTCCCCTGCATTTTGATTTGCGGAAGAAACTATCCTCGGGCAAACCTTTCGTCTTACGAAACTACCAGATGGATGCTATCTCGGCCTTTTATGCAGGTGGCTCAAACCGCGGAGGGAGTGGCGTCATTGTGCTCCCGTGTGGAGCCGGAAAAACGATAGTAGGTATCGGTGTAATGCATAAACTACAAACACATACCCTCGTATTAACGACAAATACTGTGGCCCTACGGCAATGGAAAGCGGAACTACTGGAAAAAACAACTCTTATAGAGGACCAAATTGGTGAATACAGCGGAGAACTAAAAGAAATAAAGCCTGTAACACTGGCCACCTATCAGATTTTGACCCATCGGAAAACGAAAGACAGCCCGTTTCTCCATTTTCGCTTGTTTGAAGATGGGGCCTGGGGCCTGATTATCTACGATGAAGTTCATCTTTTGCCCGCACCCGTGTTTCGGGCTACAGCCGATTTACAAGCCCGAAGAAGGTTAGGACTTACAGCAACTTTGGTTCGTGAAGACGGTCGAGAGGATGAAGTCTTTAGCCTTATTGGACCCAAAAAATGCGATATTCCCTGGAAAGTGTTAGAAAAGCAAGGCTGGATTGCGGAAGCGGTTTGCACCGAAGTGCGTGTGCCCATGATAGAAGAAGACCGATATAAATATGTGGTGGCTTCAAAATCCGCTAAATTTCAAATCGCTTCCAAAAATCCAATAAAAATAAGTATCTGTAAACAAATTTTAGAACATCATAAGGAGGATAATGTCCTCATAATTGGCCAGTATTTAGACCAGTTAAAAATTATCCAGAGAAATTTTGGGGCCCCTATCATTACCGGACAAACTCCAAATCGGAAGCGAGAGGAACTCTATCAGAAATTCCGTGAAGGAGAAATAAAACTGCTTATCGTGTCCAAAGTCGCCAATTTTGCAATCGACCTGCCGGATGCTAATGTCGCAATTCAAGTTTCAGGTACCTTCGGTTCACGCCAGGAAGAAGCCCAGCGACTCGGCAGGATACTCCGCCCCAAACAATCCGGCAAACAAGCCCATTTCTATACCATTGTTACCCGCGATACATTAGACCAGGACTACGCCCTCAATCGCCAACTTTTCCTTACCGAACAGGGCTACCAATATAAAATCATCTCTATGGAACAATTAGACGAATTCTTAGATAATATTACTTAACATACACGATTATATTATCAAAAAGAACAAAGGAGACTACTTATGGAAGACGAAGAAATTATATGGTCAGGAAATCCATCACAGGTGTTAAATCTTGGGATATTTATCTTATGCCTACTAACCTTTTTTCTCATAATACCTATTTTTTACGCCTTCTGGAAATGGCTCGTAGTTAAATGCACCCGGTATATAATTACAGTAGAACGAGTTAAAGTTAAAACGGGCGTATTCTCTACAAAAACAGATTATTTAGAGTTATATCGAATCAATGATATGACATTTGAACAACCCCTCTTTTTACGGCTATTTTCTTTGGGTAACTTAAGACTTATCACCTCAGATGTTTCTACTCCCGAACTCATTCTCTATGCAATTCCTGCATCCAATTCCGTCCAAAACGAAATCCGAAAACATATCGAGAAACAACGAGACAAAAAACATGCTCGTGTCGTTGATTTTACATAATGAAAACTCTTGAAATATAAAAATTTATATCATAATATCCATAGGATGGTTGTTTTTCTAAAAAAACAAATATAAATAATTGCGAACGGGCAAATAAGGTGTTCATAGCAAAAAACTTTATATTTTAATTAAAATTAAATTATATTGGAAACTGTTAATTCAATTTTGGGTTTGGGACTCGTTTCCATGTATGCGCAACAATTATATCCTTCTGGGTAACCATATTAGATACATTCTCTAAATATTGTCCTAACTATATTCTGGTAAGGGATGAAGTTTAAGTTGCCCTTCAACAGGATCTTGTGATGGGTCCCCAACATCAATAGAAGTTTCGCGGATAATCCCCTCCCGCCAGTTATCACCTGTTCCCCACACCGAAATCCCATATGAAGTTTCTCCTTCTGTTGTTCCTCCTATTACTACATGAATCAAATTCTGTTTTGTTATCGTATCTGTTTTTTTTCGGATGGGCTGTTACCGTAAGTGAAACTGTATATTGACCAGGGTCATTATATACATGTACTGGATTTTTCTCTGATGATGTGCTCCCGTCACCAAAATTCCAAGCCCACTGATTTATAACACTCACTTTCGATAATAATTCTATTTTCATATCTTCCTCTATATTCAACCAAACCATATTGATTGATTTTTGAATTTTAGAGTTGTCTGTAAAACGGACTGTTGAAGGGGACTGCTCCTGTGGTCTTATCTACACCAAAATCTGCCTTTGGTAAACCCTACTTACAATTAGTAAAAATAAATAATAGTGGCAAATATAATCGAGTTTTGAATAATAAGATTTATTTTTTATAATGTCTTTTACTATTAATTTTATTAGCATTTTTAGTAGTTGTTTTATATTACCAAATAAATAAAGTTCTAATGTTTATAACAGAAAGTGATATGGAAGATACAATTATCTCATCAGGATATACCGTAGGAACGAAGGATTATGACTGTTTTAACGAACTAGATCCAGGATATGCAATAGGTCAAGACCCATTACCCACAAAAGAATAACCATTAGGGACTCCTATTGACTTAATTATTTCTACAGGCCCGTGTGGTGAGGGAGTAGTTGAAGGAATTTTAGAAGGAGAAGGTGTGTTCGAAGGGACAGTAGAGGGAACGGTAGAGGGAGAAGGCA
>CAKZKR010000001.1 GCA_937124615.1 uncultured bacterium | reverse complement strand
CGGGCATGTGCAACATCCGCCAATCCATTATTATCAAGGTCTGCTGTATCTGGATTAACTCCAAGAAAAGAGGCTAAATTATAAAGTTTACGAAGTGCTGACTCAAAACCAGAGTTAACCGCAGTGTTTGAGCATGATTGCCAGCACCATTCCGCATAGCATGAATCGGGCAAAGGTCCTACCAAATCCCAACAATCTAAGTAGCCATTGCGATCAATATCAAACTCATCAAATTGTGTTTGGGTTATTTTTGAACTTAACTGACGAATTTCTGACAAAGTAACCTGATTATCTCCATTAGAATCCAGATGTGCAGGTAACAGTCCACCTAAACGATTGCTCGCGACAAATTCTTCATAAGAAAGATACCCATCTCTATTCTTATCCACCAGCCACCATCCTAACTCCAATAAAATTCCACTAACAAATGCTTTCAATTCATTTTTTGATAAATTCCCATCCTTGTTGGCATCACCAAACATCATCAAAAGTGCAAAGTAATTTTCATCTGACCGCATATCACAAACAGGACCGCCACCTCCTTCTCCATCTCCTTCGGCCGATCCTTCTTCTCCACATGCAGGACAACCACCATAATATTCGGTAATTCCTGGATTTATGGCTGCGTTTACAAACAAATCAAAGTCGGCTGGAATACTTACAACCCACGCTTTATATTCTCCAATATTACAAATCCCGTCTAAATCAGCATCCCCTTTTGCATTTAGATAAACAATGTTGGAACCATCCAATTCAAGTAATGACAAGTCGGGCAAATCAGGGATAATCCACTTTAACGCACTGAGTATTGTATTGATTATCTCTTCGTTCCCCATTGTGGCTAATGCAGCAAAAAATGTCTTCATCCCCTCAAGATCGGGGGGTTCCCCTAAGTAAGAGGGCCAACCTGCATTAATAGCGAGTGCTAATGCTTCTACTTTTACCCGATTCCCAATATATGCCCAATAAATACAATTACGGGTCGGAATACCTCCAATTAATGAGAAACTTTCCATAATTGTGTCAAATAAACGAGCCTGTGCAGTGTCTCTCATCCCATCAAAATCTAAATCCAAATTATCAGGATTTCCGCCGATAAACGGGATTTTTCCATACAAATCCCGCATAGATTGCTCAAAGCTCTCTGTATATACAGGTCCCGGAATCAAATTGTTGCAACGGGGAATATTACAATAATCTACCTCTGTATTTGTTTGAGCCATTGAATTTAAAGGAAAGACAAAGCATATACTTATAAACAAACACATAATAACTCCGAATACTTTATGTTTATTATTCTTGTTTTTCATTTTTTTACTCCTTCTTATTTTTGTAATTTATTATGCACTAAGTGGTTATAACAAAGGAACATTTTGATAGCGGTGGGGAAAATCTAACATAGAAGGGGCAGGAAAGGTATTTTTGTAAGAATCTTTACCTTTATTTCACTCAATATAGCGCTGTTGCATTGAGTTCTCTGCTTTTCTTCAGTATCATAATTCCAATTTACATTGGAAAAAGTATTTTGATTGTTTGCACTTTTTAATGTGAAAAAAGTCTTTTCCGTTCTAACAACAGAATTGCAAAAAACTATATTTTTCAATATTCGTGAGGAGGGTAATCTACTCTTTTCATTCTTAATCCTTTGAACTATCATACATAAATCGCGCACATCAATTATGGAATCTTCATTCATATCTTTTATGTCTGTAGTAATTAGCGAGTGAGATTGATTTAATATAGTAATCAAAACACTTTGCCAGAAAGCAACATTTAAATCTTGAAATGAACAGACCACAGTAATTGGATATAAAAATATAGAGATAATAACTACAAGACAAATACTCTTATACATCATTTAACTCCTTAACTAAAATATTATAACATACTCAAATACAAAATGAATACAAATTTTGTGATTTTTTCTGATAAAATATTTATGTTATATTAGATTTCAATTTAAGATTTTGGATTTTTCTCATGAAGTTAGAATCAAGACAATTCTTACAACAGAGACAGGAATTACAACTATCGTTGTTTCAGAAACAGGCTTTACAAATTTTGCAAATGCCAACTACAGATTTAGTCCAATATATCAAGCAAGAGGCTGAAAGTAATCCTTATATAGAATTACAACTCAAAGATATTAATAACGAAGAAGAGATAAATCCATCTACAGATTTTGATGAAACCAGTCCAAACTCTATTGAAACCATTGGTGGAAATAGTATCTCGGCTGATTATGAAGATACAGACATGCAATCAGGTAGGATAGACAATGCATCAGAAGTCCCGGAAGATATAGGAGGAGATCTGGAAACATGGGACAATGATTATAGAAGGACAAATGATTTAGCAAACTTGAGTTATAATCCAGATATACAAGAATGGGTAGAAAGTAAGTTTAGTAATTTGAAAGATAGGGAAACATTAAGAAGTTATTTAATGAAACAACTTTATACTGAGTTTAAGGACCCAAAAGAAATACAGATAGGAGAAAGTATTATTGCAAGTATCAACAGTCGTGGACACTTTGTGGGGAATACAGAAGATATAGCAAACGAATTTAATGTTACTCCCGAAGAAGTTGAAAAAATTTTATCAAAGATACAAGGTTTTGACCCTCCCGGAATAGGAGCAAAAAATGTGAGGGAATGTTTGTTAATCCAAATTAAACAATCATATCCTAACAATATACTTCTTCGGAAACTAATTGAAGATTATTATGATGAACTTATTCATCGTCAAATTACAAAAATTGCTAAAGGATTAAAAATTGAACCGTATGAAGTAGAGGATTTAATTAAACAATTAAAGTCATTAAATCCTTTTCCTGGGCATCTCTTCCCAGATGAGCCTGAAATAATTATTCCCGATGTAACGGTAAGATTGACCGAAGACGACGAACTCACAATTGAACTGTATGATAGGTATTTACCTGAAATAAGAATCATAGAACCTGTAAAAAAAGAAAATATAAAACAACTACCCAAAGAACAAAGGGAACAAATAGAAAAATATAAAGAATCAGCAATTCGACTTGAAAAATGTGTAGATCGGAGAAATAGTACCTTACTCAAAGTTTCAAAAGAAATTGTCTATTTTCAAGAAAATTTTATGAGAAAAGGGGAGGAATATTTAAAACCCATGACCTATAAAACTATTGCGGATAGGCTTGGTATTCATGAGTCAACGATTTCTCGTTGTATTGCAGGGAAATATATTTCTACACCTCAGGGTATTTTTGATTTTCGTTATTTTTTTTCAGGTGGAATGAAAAAGGATGAGGGCGAGAATGAGTTATCCTCGCGTACAGTAAAAACTATTATAAAAAGAATTATTGATGAAGAGGATAAGACAAAGCCTTTAAGTGACCAACAAATTGCTGAATTAGTTCAGAAACAAGAAGGGATAAAAATTGCTCGTAGAACTGTATCAAAATACCGTGAGGAACTAAAAATCCCTAACGCATTTGAACGCAAAGTCTATTCAAAATAGATGTAATACAGAACTAATCTAACAAGTTTCTCTTAAATCGCTGGTATCTTTCTCTAAAAGAATTTTTATCCCCATTTTTTATAGGAATAATACTGTATTTATACTGATATCTTTTGGGTTTAATCTGGTATTCCTCATGCGGTAAAGCCCCCCAACTATCATCCCCACCCACCCCCATTTGTAAATAATCAATATTTAGAGTCCAAGAATCTCTTTCAGGGAGTTCATAGTCATGTAGAGTCGTCTCAATGTCTTCCATCGAACAATGCCACAAACTAAAAGCAAGCGGTTGAAAACCTATAATCATAATACCCTCTTTTTCTCCATCCAGTAGAAAAAACCAACGGACATCTGTTCTATTTCCATTTTCTTGGGGTCGAACATAGTGATGGAACAAATCTTTTATTTCAAGTGAGTATTCTCGTATAGGAGCCCCTGTTTTGCGGTCACAGTAAGTTTCATGAGGTCCCCGCCCATACCATATTACAGTAGATAATTGCTTAGAAATATTTGTTTGCATACCAATCCTTGGGATTTCTGGCAAATCAGAGGTTCCTGGATTAAATTCGTAATTCAAATTAATTTCGCCTTGTTCATTAATAACATAATCTATTACAACCTGGGATTTTGTCTCAGGTAATTGATAACCAAAACGAACTTCTACCTTAAAATCATTGTGTTTTTTAATATTCCGGAATGTGAGATTTCTGACATAGGTATCTTTCTTCCAGCACTCTAATCGCCATGGCATATTATTGCCTCGGTCATTATCAGTAGGAGGTCTCCAGAAATTAGGGATAAGGGAATCTACAATCAGGGATTTTCCAAATGCAGAATAAGAGTTTAAAATCCCATCCTTCCAATCAAACACTACCTCAAATATACTATTTTTGACTGTTAATATATCCTCTCTTTTAATTATCTGTATTGGATTAGATACCCCTTCTTTCTTTTCATCTGAATTTTTTCCTTTTTCTGTTTTCGTTGTCCATGGCAAGCAGAATTGTTCCCACGCAATAACATGACCTGCATTCGCCCAGGGAGTGGCCTCTCTTAATCTAAATTCAATATTAAGGAAATATTCATCCTCTGAGACTATATCCACATTTTGAAAGGGTATCGCTATATCACATTCCGTATGCGGGTCTAAAGATAAGGGTTGAAGCGGGCCTCCTTGAATGGATATACCATTTTTTTCAAGTGACCAATATATATCGAATTTATTTAAATTGGTAAAGGCATATTGATTTATGATTTTTACTATACATTTGTGTAAATCAACGGGTTTTACTTTAATGTATTGATATACTTTTTTTACTTCATATAGAGCTGGATTGGGTTGTCTGTCAGGTTGAACAATGCCATTACAACAAAAGTTTCCATCATTGGGCTTATCCCCAAAATCTCCACCGTATGCCCAGAAAAATGTTTTTCCTGTTCTCTTTACATCCTCTTCAGAGAGTACTTTTTTTATCCCCTGGTCGGAAAAATCCCAAATACAAGCTCCAATTAATGTTTTATGGGCTTCTATTACATCCCAGTAATCCTGCAAATTCCCCGTACTATTCCCCATAGAATGAGCATATTCGCACAAGAAAAAAGCTCTTTTAGGATAATGTGCAACAAATTTAAGCATATCCCACAAAGGAGTATACATCTCGCTATGGACATCCGCAATCTCATTCATCCTTTCATAATGGATAGGCCTTGATGTATCCAGTTCTCTAACTTTTCTCGCACACGCTTCGAAATTACACCCACTCCCGGCTTCATTTCCTAATGACCAGAAAATCACACAGGGATGGTTTCTATCTCTTTTCACCATAGCTTCAATTCGTGCAACATGAGCCTTTTCCCATTCCGGTTTATTCCCCAAAGTTCTATCTAATTCATATCCCATTCCATGCGATTCGATATTTGCTTCATCAATGACATAAATTCCCCATTCATCACAAAGGTCATACCATATCGGTTGGTCGGGATAATGACAGGTCCGGACGGTGTTAATATTGTTTTGTTTTAATATTTTCAAATCCTCTATCATTTGCTCTCGGGACATAACATGCAAAGATTCCGCACAAATCTCATGACGGTTCACTCCCTTTAATTTGATTTGTTTCCCATTTATATAAAGAACACCGTCCTGTAATTTTACCTCCCGGATTCCAATTTTTTGAGGATAAACATCTATAGTTTTACCTTTTTCCAATAAACTAATAAAAGTCTGGTATAAATAAGGCGTTTCTGCACTCCACAAATCAGGATTTTGCAATTCAACAAGGTACTTTGATGAAACGCAAAACTCTTTTTCATCCTTTTCTTTTATAGTTTCTTCTACCTTCCGGAAATACAATTCGTTATCTGTCCGGTCTATTAGTTTTACAGAACAATCTATATCTGTTTTTTTTGATTTAGGAACTGTAATGTTTACATCACACTCAATAGTTGCCTTCTTGTAATCTTCCGAAAGTTTTGTCTGGAAAAAGTAATCTTCTATATGTACATCGGACATTGCATACAAAAAGACATCCCTGTATATTCCACTAACCCTCCATTTATCCTGGTCCTCCAAATAACTCCCATCACAATAACGAAAGACTTGAACTGCAAGTATATTCTGTCTTTCTTTAACATAGGGAGTAATATCAAATTCTGCTGGTGTCATACTATCCTGACTATAACCGACAAAATTGCCATTAAGCCAAACATATACAGCACTCATGACTCCGTCAAAAACTAAATGTACTTTTCTCCCTTCCCAATTTTGAGGAATATCAAATTTTCGCCTGTATGACGATACAGGATTATCATCATGGGGAATAAAGGGAGGATTCACAGGCCAAAAGGGATATTGAATGTTTGTATATATTGGTTTTCCATAACCTAATAGTTCTGGGTGGGACGGGACAGGAATATCAACCCAATTTGAATCATCAAAATCAATCTGATAAAAATCACGGGGACGTTGTTCTGGAACTGGAACCCAATGAAATTTCCATGTCCCTGTTAATGAGAGATAATAAGGAGACTTTGTTCTTTCTTTATTTGAGGCCACTTCCTCAGATGGGAATGGCATAAAAGTGGTATGAGGTGGAAGTTTATTTATATCAATGATATTGGGATTCTCCCATTCTTCTGTCTCTGCATGAGAAGCCATACTTATCATAATCATACAGCAAACTAATAGAATTATAAATTCCATAAACATAAAAAACTCCTTAATATAATGTTTTGTTTACTTTGGCAGGATAAACAACAAAATGTTAAAATATTTTTTTTACCATTGTGATATATTAAATGATTTTCAGTGTAAATTATCAACTAAATGGGAACATAATTTATGTTAATACAAAGCGTTGAGTACGGAATTTTAAAAGGAATTCAATGTTTTAAACTGGGTAAATTTAATGATATAAGGGGTTTTTTTGCAGAACTCTATCACTTAGAAGAATTGAAAAAAGTAGGACTATCAGCTACATTCATTCAGGATAATATAAGTAGATCCCAAAAGGGTGTATTGCGAGGGATGCATTATCAAGTGGAACCCCATGGTATAGGTAAATTAATCTGCTGTATCACAGGTGCTATATACGATGTAGTCGTAGACTTAAGAAAAGGTTCGCCTACTTTTGGGCAATGGGAGGGTTTCTATCTTACGGAAGACTTATTAGTGCTCTTGTGGGTACCTGTAGGTTTTGCTCATGGTTTCTTAAGTCTATGTGATAATACTCATATCTTATATAAATGTACTGCTTTTCATAATGCAGAAGCAGAACGTTCATTATCTTATTGTTGCCCAAAGGTAAACATTCAATGGCCAGAGGAACCTCTTATCATTTCTGAAAAAGATAAAAATGCTCCTCCTCTTGAAAAAGCAGAATATAATTTTATTTATAAAGAAGAATAATTTCGGATATATAGGGTATGTCCAGTCTGTTTCAGATATTTACAAAAATACGAGGTTCGCTTTCTAATAATTATGTATATATTATTTACTATTCTTCTGTAGTTTTTATTATCGGTATAACATTATTCTCCGTCTTCTTTCCTTATCAAATGCAGAGTACTGTATATAAATATTTAGGAGATATGTTTTCCCGAACGCAAATATTAAAAGTTGTCCTTCCTAATAACAGTGAACATGACCGTATGTCTATATTATCACTCGTCGATGAATTAAAACAGAGATATAGGAAAATTATTGTTAAAGAAATTGAGTGTGAAAAAAATCTTTCACCTACGGATATGTTGATAAAAGGAAAAGGGGACCTCGCCATTGCTTCCTCTATATCCTGTTTAACACTGAAAGATAAATTTTCTGCTATTTCGTCGTCTGGAGAAAAAGCGATTTATATTATTGCTCCTAAAAATTATGGGTTCAATGAATTCCACATGTTAGCAGGAAAAAGGATAGGTTTCTTAGGCGATATCTCTACTGGAATCTACATAATAGAACGACTGATAAACTTTTACAACCTCGATGTTCCCCCTGAATTAAGTCAACAAAGAATCTATGATATAGAAAAATCTTTTTCTAGTGGAGAAATAACTGCTGTTGTATGGACCGAAGAAGTATATTCCTCTTCCATTCGCAAACTTTTAGAAAACGATTGGTATCAAATTGTCCCTATCCGACAATCTGACAGTTTTACAAAAACGATACCGGGATTATATGTAAAACATTTAGACATACTACCTATTGGTTCTATTGATTTAATTTGTGTTAAGAATATACTGATAGTCTCAAAGAATCTATCTCATTCTTCTGTCCGGAAGATAGTACATGCATGGTTTTCTTCGGATTCCGTACTCAATTCTTCTGAATATGACCCTACCCTCAAGGCATTTATTCCCCCTGGATTTTTAGGTATTCACCCTGTAGCATGGGAATACTTCAATAAGGACAAACCTATAACACGGAAGGAATTGATAACATTAGGGATTTTGTTTATATTAATACTTATTTCTATTTTACTGCTAAAACAACTATTTTATATATGGTTAAAAAGAAAAAATAAACCATATGAAAAAGAATTGGAAAAAATGTGGGAGGAAATGAAATCATTAAAATGTCAATGGGAAATAAGACTTTCTAATGAGGAAATACTTATTCGCTTGAAAAAAATCAAATCTCTTTACAACTGGGCATTAGAAAGTTATAAGAATAAATTTATTTCAGAAAAATCCGTCTTGCTTTTTTATTTAAACATTCTTCACCAATTAATAGAATTTAACGAACGATATTTTGAATACATGTATAAGAAACAAACAATATCAGAACTTTTACAACAGGAAACAGGAACCCCTTCAATAATAGAAAAAAATATTAAAACACAAGAGTTACAATCTGTTTCACAAGTTATTGTTGATAATAAAGATAAGTATTTAAAATCTCCTATCCCACAACAGTTCTCACAGGAACAAACTCAACAATTGTTGTTATTTAACTCCGAAGAAGAAAATAAAACAATATAAATATAATATTAGGGGAAAGATATGAAATATCAATATATTTTTGATTTACATGAAGGGGATGAAGTTAATGATTATTTTCTCATTACAGCAAAAAATTTAAGGGAACAACCTTCGGGGGACAGGTTCTTGGGTTTTGTCGTTCGAGATAGAACAGGTGATATGGGTGGTGTATTATGGGATAAACCTGAGGAAACAGCAAGAAGATTTGAGGTAGGAGATGTTGTTGTAGTAAAAGGGACTATCAAGTTATATAAAGAGAAATTACAGATTCACGCAACAAGTATAATCCCTCTTGCAGAGGAACAATACTCAAAGGAAGATTTAATGCTACCTGAAGAAAAAAATACAACATATATAACTGAACTGTGGACAATTCTTGATTCAATAAAAAACCCCTGGTTAAAAAAACTACTGCAATCTATTCGTAATGATAAAAAACTTATAGAGGCTATGCAAAATATCCCCGCTGCTAAAAAATGGCATCATGAAATTCGCGGAGGACTTCTTCGACATTGCTATGAACTTATAAAGTTGTCATTAACCGTTTGTGAATTATATCCGAACATAGATAGAGATGTTCTAATAATGTCTTGCCTTTTACATGATATTGGCAAGGTCCATGAACTAACAGATAATTCTATTTTTGTCGATTATACGGACGCGGGAAAATTGCTTGGACACCTTGTGGAAGGAGCCATTCTCATATCTGAAAAAATAAAACAAATTGATGGATTTCCTGAAAATTTACGACTTCATCTTTTACATTGCATATTGGCACATCATGGGGAGTATGAGAATGGTTCGCCTGTTTTACCAAAAACAGTAGAAGCCATGGTTTTGCATTATTTGGATAATTTGGATGCTCAAGTTTATGCATTAACTCGAATTGAACAGGAGACTTTGAAAAAAGGGGATAAATGGTCAGAATATATCAATTTAATTTCACGACAGATTTGGACTAAAAAAATATAACATGTATTAAAATTTAAACCTGATTATATTCTATCGGTTTGCATATTGCCCTGAAGTTTTCATAGGGAGTATCTCCGGGAATTTCACATCCTGCACCAATCATAAGCGGAGGACCTATTTCTTTATACAATTCTACATTTTTTCTGTAGATAACTTCTGGAGTTGATTCCATAACTTCCCTAACCGGGTCTAAGTTCGTAACCAGTACAGCATTATTTCCAAGGATTTTTCTTGCTTCTTTCAGGGGCACGAACCAATCTAAATCATATATATCACATGGTAAATCTTTCCAATGGGGTAATAAATGGCGAGTATTGCCACAGATATGTAATCGAACAAATCCCCCTGCCTCTTTTATCGCTTTCATCAATCTATATTCATGAGGGAAGATTAATTCTCGATAGGTCTCAGGAGACACCTGGCTGGCTATGGCGTCTCCAATTCCTATTGTGTCTGCCCCCTCTCTCAATTGCGCAAGGGCAAAATTAATTGCGTTATCTACACAAAAACTCATCAAATCACTAATATAATCTGGTTGAATCAATAAATCCATCAGAAATTCTGTTACACCTCTCAAATCTGCTGATTCAGCAGCAGGACCTTCAACCCAACCCATCACGGAATATTCGTTCTTTGCACGATTTCTCATTTCACGGACGGCTAAAATCCTGTCATACATCCGCGGTGCTTTATAAGGGTCTGGGATAGGCAATTTGGTAAAGTCCTGCTCATCACGGAGGGGAGGTTTTAGGCAACGAGGAACTGCATCTTCCGGGTATTCTAAGATAGCACCAAAACCTGAAGTTTCACGGAAAGGGTCAGAAATAGCACTCCATTGGTCATAACCAAAATCCCGAATACATGATTCATTAGCATTCGCAAGCACATTAAAATCTGTAACAAATTGTCGGTAATTACATCCTATGTAATGGGTAGCAAAAAACATTACTATAGGTAATCTGGGAAGGAAGTCAACTGGTTCATTATTAATCATTTTTACATATCGCTCATAAGAATTCATAACATACCTTTCCATCCTTATATGTATTCTATATTAGCACACTTTCTTTACCCATAAGTATTTAATTTATGTTTTAAGTATTGTCCTGTGTAAGATTCCTTCACCTTTATAATATTCTCTGGAGGCCCTTGTGCAACAATATATCCTCCTTTATCCCCTCCCTCTGGTCCGAGGTCAATAATCCAATCTGCTGTTCGTATAACTTCAAGATTATGTTCTATCACAATAACGGTATTCCCAAAATCTACAAGACGATGCAACACACGGAGTAATCTATCCACATCAACTGCATGAAGTCCTGTAGTAGGTTCGTCTAAAATATATAGTGTATTCCCTGTATGTCTTCTCAATAGTTCTGTTGCCAATTTGACCCGTTGTGCTTCTCCCCCGGAAAGAGTTGTTGCTGGTTGTCCTAAATTGATATACCCCAGACCAACTTCAAAAAGGGTTTCTAACGGGCGTGATATTTGAGGAACATTTTTAAAGAATACCCTTGCATCTTCAACAGTCATATCAAGCACTTCTGCTATGTTCTTACCCTTATACTGAATTTGTAATGTATCACGGTTGTACCTTTTCCCATGACATGTATCACAAGGGATGTAAACATCCGGAAGGAATTGCATTTCAATTGTTAAATAACCATTTCCTTCACAGGCCTCACAACGCCCTCCTTTGACATTAAAACTAAATCTCCCTGCAGTATATCCTCTTGCTTTGGCTTCAGGAACCTTACTAAACAATTCACGAATAGGTGTAAACAAACCTGTATATGTTGCAGGATTGGATCGCGGCGTTCTTCCTATTGGTGATTGGTCTATGTCTATTACTTTATCAATATTATGTATACCTTCAATCTGTGAATAAAAAAGTTGAAATTCCGTTTTTTTCTTTGAGATTACACTTTGAACCGCGGGAAATAAAGTTTCATTAATTAGACTTGATTTTCCTGAACCAGATACACCTGTAACACAAATAAACACTCCCAATGGGAAAACTACATCAATATTTTTCAAATTATTTAAAGAAGCATTTCTCAGAGTAAGCCATTTATCTCCAGGTCTTCTTCGAGTCTTTGGACAAAAAACATGGAACTTACCCGCAAGATACTTCCCAGTCCATGAGTTATTATTTTTTTCAATTTTTGATGGTGGTCCCTGAGCAACGATTCTACCCCCGTGAACTCCAGCCCCCGGTCCTAAGTCAATTACATGGTCTGCAGAACGAATCGTTGACTCATCATGTTCTACAACGATGACCGTATTACCCAAATCTCTAAGTCGTAAAAGAGTTTCAATTAAACGATTTGTATCTCTTGGATGTAATCCAATACTTGGTTCATCCAAAACATAAATAACTCCGACCAATCCCGAACCAATCTGGCTTGCTAAACGAATTCTTTGAGACTCACCACCTGATAATGTTCCCGCACTTCGATCCAAAGTTAGATATTCCAGTCCTACATCCATTAAAAATGATAATCGGAGATTAATTTCTTTTAATATTCGTTCCGCTATTTTTTTTTGAAAATCTGTCAATTTTAGATTTTCAAAGAATGATATGGCTTCTTTAATAGACATCTTGGTAACATCTACTATATTTTTCCCATCTATTCGAACTGCACATGATTCAGGCTTTAATCTTGTTCCCTGACAAAAACGGCAAACATGGGTAGCCATATATTTTTCTATCATTTCACGGGCACGACTCGAATGGGTTTCTTTATATCGTCTTTCTAAATTGGGGATAACCCCCTCAAAGGGTTTATAAGTTTCATAGGTGCTGTTTGCCATACGATAAGAAAACTGAATACATTCATCTCCTGAACCATAAAGAATAATTTCTTTAAAAGTATCCGATAAATCTTTCCATGGAGTTAATGGGTTTTCTCCATAATGCTCGCATACAATACGAAGTGTTTTTCTGAACATTGAATCAAGTATAGGTCTCTGACTCCATGGTTCTACTGCACCTTCTGCAATAGATAGTTCCGGATTGGGAACAATTAGCTCGGGTGCAATTTCTGTAACCGTACCCAACCCCCCACATGAAGGACACGCACCATGGGGGTTGTTAAAAGAAAACATACGTGGTTCTAATTCTTCTATTGAGATATTACAATTGATACATGAAAGTTTTTCACTTTTTAAGATTTCCTGGGGTTGATTTCCCGGGATTTCATACCACACTCGAACAAGTCCATTTCCCAATTTAAGAGCAGTCTCTATCGAATCTGTCAATCGTTTTTGTATATCAGACTTGATAAGAAGTCTATCTACTACAATCTCAATATCATGTTTTTTATATCTATCTAACTTAATTTCATCATCTACATGATAAATTGTTTTGTTTACACGAACACGAACAAACCCGGATTTTTTTATTTCTTCAAACAGTTTTGTGTAGTAGCCCTTTCTCTGTCGAACCACAGGGGCTAAAACCTGAATCTTTGTTTGCTCTGGAAAACTCATAATAGTGTCAACAATCTGTTGAGGAGTCTGAGCGGAAATCATTTTCCCACATTTATAACAGTGGGGTGTCCCTACACGTGCAAAAAGCAATCTCAAATAATCATATATTTCTGTTACTGTGCCAACAGTGGAACGGGGATTTTTATGAACTGTTTTCTGTTCTATGGATATAGCAGGGCTCAACCCTTCAATCAAGTCAACATTGGGTTTTTCCATTTGTTCAAGGAATTGTCGAGCATACGCAGAAAGACTTTCTACATAGCGTCTTTGTCCTTCTGCATAAAGAGTATCAAACGCAAGACTGGATTTTCCGGAACCGCTTAATCCCGTTATCACAATAAGTTTGTTTCTCGGCAAATCCAGGTTGATATTAGCAAGATTGTGTTGCCGAGCACCGCGTATTACAATATACTTTGATTTATTCATAAAATCCGAAAAGGTTCCCCTAAATTTCTTTCAAAGAAACTATTGATTCTGCTGAGAAGTTTCCGATGAGATTGTTTGAGGATTAACGATCAAAGATTCTTCGATATTCCCATCAATAATAATATCACCTTTGATTGTTTTTAACAGAATGGAGTATTTGCCATCTCTAATCTGGGTTTCTGCTTCTTGTTTTGACCTCGAAAGTACACCTTTTAAAGGAAGTGCTGTATCTATAATTCCCTCCTGAGTAATAGCTTTTATTTTACAATCAACTTCTGGTGATAAAAGGATGCTAATATTTCCCTTCTCACTCAAAATATCTATATCTCCTAAAATTCCATTTAATGCAAGAAAACGAATATCCCCTTCCTGCAATCGTGCCGTTATCTTTGATTGAATATCTTCTAAGTTAACATTTGCCTGAATTGCTGTAATATTGACAGGGGCTTGAATATTTTTTAATGTGGCTATCCCCCCCCGAATGGTTATTTCGCCATTATTATTCACATCCTCTATCCTTACATTACCCTTTTGATTGGATATGAAATAGGGTCCTGCACATTTCAAGATCGATACAACTCCTGAACCTTGATTTATCCGCAAGTGACTTTCCATATTTTCACACGCTGTTTGTCCCTCCTTAGATTCAATAGAAATATCCATATTAGGAGGAGAAAATACTTGAATATCAATTCTCCAATCAGATAAGTATTCTGGAATTGTTTCGATATTTCCGGAACTTGTAATGTATATTCTATTCTCTGTTCTATGAAGGTTTACAGATATTTTATCAAGTGCCGATGTTGCCTTATCGGCAGAAGAAACCCAGACCAAACGAGTTGCTTTCAAACGAATTTTAGGTTCTGATGTCGGAAGAATTCGGACATCTCCTTTCTGGTTATTGATTATCAAAACATCATCCGAATTAACCTCTTCCTCTGAAGAATAAACCTCACTAAACGGTTTATAATTTGAAATAACACTTTGAGGACTTGATAACAATGTATCGCTCTTATAAAATGATATATCGGAAAAAACTGCTGTTACTTCAATTTTTTGCTTTGCATCAGGATTGGTCAAATCCAAAGTACTTAAAGAACCTGTTGTTTTTTGAAGTATAGGCAGATCCGTAGTCAACTGACTACCTAATAAACTACCTTTTACCTCTAATGCTGATGTTTCGTCAACTTTAATACTTGTTTTACCACTGTCTGTATGCAAAATGTATTTACCCTGCCCTAATTTTTGCAATTTCAATTCTCCGAGTAAGTTGCAAATACTTATCTCTCCCTGCAAATCGTTCATTTCTGCCTTTGCTCTTGAAAAATAGAAGAAACCACCGTTTGATATTTTTTGTACCTTTATTGGGAATTCTCCCTGAGTTCTAACCGATACTTTACCATTAATATTTTCCAGTTCTACAGAACCATATTGTTCATTAACAGTTACTGTTCCATCAACATTAGATATTCGTGTATCTCCAAAAAAATTATCAACAGAAACATTTGAAGAACGAGGTAATGTAATAACATAATCAATTTTTATAAATGATGCGATTTCTTCGGGAAATTGATTATCAATCGAAAGGGAGTCGTTTCCTTTATTTATTCGAGGCTGAAAATTATTTACTAATTTTTCAAGGATGTCCTGACTTTGTCCTCCCAGTGTTAAGGTCGTTTCTATAACAACTAAAGGTTCACTCCATGTTTTAATATCAACAATTCCAAATTCATTTTTAATTAAAATATTTGTATTCTGAGATACAGAAACTTGATTTTCATATTTCTTCGTAATGGTATAAGGAACGGTCTGTTCATTTCCAAATAAATTTGTTCTCAATACTTCATCTGCATAGGAACCTATTTGATGGATACCCTTTATGACAGTATCAAATCCTGTCTTAACACCTTCTAAAAGTCTATCCTGCCCATACGAAGAATAAGCGTATAGGGAAATACAAATAAAATAAGTTAGATGTTTTTTTAAATTGTTGTTTTTTCGTTGTATCATTTTTTGTTTTTTAAGAAATAACCAAGCAGTTTCTTTATTATTGTTAATCCATTTTCAGAGGTGTTTTGTTCCGCGAGATTTATATCTGAGGTCGTATTCATATATATTTTTTCTACAAGTTTTCGTACTTCTGATTCAACCATCCCTCGTAAAGGAACATTTGCTAACATACCATATACAGGTGCTGTGGCTTGTTTTGCTAAATAAGGATTTTCTTTTACCTTAATTACTGCTTCTCTTAAATCTCTTAAATATTCATCTATGATTTTGCCATGTAACGGATTAATCATAAAATGAATACTGGCAGGTTTCTGCTGACGGTCAATATGCCATCCTTTTTCTTCCATAATATCTGCGACTGCGTATATATTTACATCAGGATTTTTACTGCAATATGCAAACAACGGTCCTTGAGGCTCTCCCACAATTTCCAATTCAGGAATGGATATTATTCCTTCTTTTAGTTTTTTCACAATCTCAGATAGGGACTTGGCATTTTCGAGATATTTTTTTTGTCCCAACCCCATCAATGTGGCCCATGCAGATGCAATTGCTCCACCAGGACGGGTTCCTGTCAGTCCCGGGGTCATCACAATACCGCCGGGAAAATTCACAGAAACAAATAATTGATGTTTCATAATATCCATAGAACGATATAGGATAACAGAAGCACCCTTTGCTGAATAGCCATATTTATGTAAATCAGCAGAAATAGATGTTACTCCCTCAATACGGAAATCAAATGGGGGAATATCTTCTCCTAATTTCTCTAACCACGGAAGAATAAATCCTCCCACACATGCATCTACATGAAGGTTTAAGTTATATTTCGTTGCCAAATTACTCAGTTCAGATATAGGGTCGATGGTTCCATAAGGATAATTTGGTGCAGAACCCACCAATGCTACAGTGTTAGGTGTTATTCTTCGCTCTACTGCTTTTACATCTACTTTCCCATATTTATCAACAGGGGCATGCACCATTTTTATATCGAAATATTCACCAGCCTTTAAAAAGGCAACATGCGCAGAGTCCGGTACAATAATTTCTGGAACAAAATACCTTTTCCCTCGTTCTTTTCGAGCCTTATCCCGGTATGTTTTCATTGCTAATAGGACACTCTCTGTCCCCCCAGAAGTCATACAACCTACAGTATTCATATCTCCATTCAATAATGAGGCTGTCATCTGAACAACTTCTGCTTCAAATTTCCTGAGACTTTGAAAAGCCATCGGATTTAGCCCGTTTTCATGAATGAACATATTATAGGCATTTTTCACAAGTTCAGAATGTTCTTCTGAAAAATGAAACACAAGACTAAATATTCTACCCTCCTCCCAACGGGCATCATTTTTTCGGGCTAATTTTAGTTCTTCTAATATTTCAAGTTTTGACTTTCCTTCCTCAGGAATTATCATCACGATTCTTACTCCTATTACTTATATTTTGATAGAACTGGGTGTATCATTATATCCTAAATGTACCTATCAATCTATCAATTCTAAGACTATTTTTATATTTCTATATCATTAAATTACGAATAACGGATATCGATTCCACAATAAAGTGATATATGACAAAAGCAATTCCTGTAGATTCAAAAATAACCAAAAGAGCAATTTGGGCATCACGGATGTTTCTAAATGTTTTGTCCCAATCGTTTTTTAATGGTAACCCTCCCATAATTGCAGATAGAATACCTGTCCACATATAAAATAAAAAAGATAAAAATATAAATTTATATACTTTATCAATCCCTATTAAATCACCTTCTGCATGGGATACCCACCTACTATGTAAATACTCAATTCCCTTCAAAGTAAAAAAGGCCGAATAAAAAACAAACGATAATAGAAATGTTGTAAGAATCAATTGATAGATAAGAAAACTCCACTGAACTTTTTTCCCGGAATAAACCCCTGAAGAAAAATAAAGGTAAAAATATATAATTAAGTAAAAAAGAAAACCAATACCACAACATAACCCTAATATCGAAAATAATAATCTTACCGATAAAACAGGAACATGAATTCTAATTGCCAATCCTGCACAAACACCTAACCATACTCTATTATCATAATCCAATGTAAGTTGAGCAGATGGATTTCTCGGGTTCCGCAATTTTTCGGCTTGTAATTCCGGTTCGCCAAATTCTTCATACAAAATTCTAATTAGTTCATTATCATCGAGGTAGTTTTTGCCACTCTTTTTGATTGTTGAAAATATAGCACTTCTTAAGTTTAAAAGTAATTTTCTTCTATTTTCGATATCAAATGAAGAATTTAATAAAGCATTTACTTCTGATAGATATTTATTTAGAATATTTTCTTGTTTTTGTGTTAGAACCACTTTTCCCTCAATAACTTTTGTAAATTATACAATAGACATATCAAGATTATTCAATACATTTTAAAACCTATTTACTATTTTTTTGTTCAAATAATAAAATCTGTTGTGACTTTTGATTAAAGTAATATATAAAAAAATACTATAAAAATTGTTATTTTGTGAAATATAAGCAATCAATTTTATATAATTTCACCACAAAATAATAAAATAATATATAAAAAAAATAACATCGATAAATATATATAAATTTAATAAGGTGTGCCTGTTATGAACATACTAACAAAAATTGAATTACTTTACCGAATTGCAAAATGGAGAGCTACCTGGGATTGGCGAAATACGAAAAAGGCCGTTCGAGTACCAGGAAATCCGAAATTCATGGGCGCTCGAGAAGCCGTCGCTATGATAAAGGATGGAGCCGTTATAGCAACTTCGGGGCTTGCAGGTAATGCAAGAGCCTCATTTATATGGTGGGCGATCAAAGAGATGTTCCAGGAGACAGGACATCCTTGTAATTTAACTATAGTTAGTGTAGGAGGACAGGGCGGGAGAGGTAAAATTCCCGGAACATTGGAAGAATTAGGGTTGCCGGGACTTTGTACGCGTTTGTTTACAGGACACACAGAGACATATAAGTCAATATTAAAATTAGCCGATGAGAGACTTTGTGAAATTCAAATCATTCCTCAAGGTACGCTTACATTAATTTTGAAAGCAATGGGAGAAGAAGGAAAGAATTATTTTATTAATAAAACAGGCATCGGCACATTTATCGACCCGCGAACAGGTAGGGGAACTCCTTTACTAAACGGAAACAAACCCCAATATGTTTCGATAGAAAACGGTGAATATTTGAAATATGAATGTCCCTGGCCCGATGTTGCCGTCTTTAATGCCCCTGCAGCCGACAGAGAGGGAAATATTTATATGAAAAATACTGTACTGATTGCAGAAAGTTATGAGATAACTAAAGCGGTAAAAAGAAAGGGCGGGGTTGTAATAGCCAATGTGGCTCAGATTGTAGATAAAGGATATGACAAGATATTTCTACCCGCATCTGATATTGATGCTATTGTTGTATGGAAAGGAACCGAACAAACAGGCGGAATTAAACACCTTCAACATTGGGACTTTTTGACACTTAACAGTAAATTACCCATAGAAGAAGGTGTAGCTCGTCTTCGTTTTGTAAATAAAGTATTAGGGATTACACCCCGTAGGACTATGGCAGATGATGCATTAGCCCGCCTTGCTGCGAAAATATTTGTCCAGAATTCTAAAAAGGGTGACTATGTAGATATCGGTGTTGGACTACCAGAAGAGACATCCCGTCTTCTTTTTGAAAGTGGGGCCTTGAACGATATAACTTTGATGACAGAGAGTGGCGTAATGGGTGGACTACCGGCACCCGGAATTTTCTTTGGAGCTTCTGTCAATCCTACAGAAATTGTCTCCTCTGCTACTATTTTTCAGAGAATATATCAGAGGTTAGATAGCGTAATCTTAGGTGCTCTTGAAGTAGATGGTAATGGAAATGTGAATGTCTCCAAACGAGGAGAAGGTGCTATCAATTATGTTGGTCCGGGAGGATTTATTGACCTTACAACATCCGCTAAAAAGGTATTCTTCTGTGTAGCGTGGGGAAATCATTCTGAAATAAAAGTCGCTGATGGAAAAGTTACTGTATTAAAATCTGGAGAACCAAAATTTATTGAAAAAGTAAGTGAAGTTACATTCAATGGACAGGAAGCACTCAAGGCAGGAAAAGAGGTTTTTTACATTACCCATATTGGGGCATTTGTATTAACAGAAAAAGGGATGGAACTGCGATGGATTATGCCTGGTATTGATTTAGAAAAAGACATTTTTAATGTAATAAAAATGCCTTTTGTACTTCCTGAAAAAGGACCCATGGTGGTTGAGGATTCTATTGTTACAGGAAGAAATTTTAAATTAGAATTTGAATAGCCAGCCAGAGTATGTAATCAATCATTATTTTTTTTCTGAGATATAATGATTGTCTAAAATTTTTGAGAGTTTATTTATATACTCAGCCCAGCTGGTAAATATAAAATCTGCCGTAGTAGAAGTCATATATTTAAGATTGATACCAGAGAAAAGTCCCGCTTTCCCACCTACGCTTTTTATCCCGACAACATCAGTTGGTTCAAGGTCTCCCAAATGTAAAAGTTCTTCAGTTTTTACTCCCAATTCACAGGCCGTTTTCTCAAACATTATTGACTGGGGTTTGGCAACACCTTCTTCATCTGAGAAACGATATGAAGAAATATACTGTGTAAACCCGTGAATTTCAAGCAATTCTAATAACGACTTCCCTGGAGATATACCTGTGTCAGATATAAGTCCTACTGGAACAAATTGTGAAGTATATCGCACTGCATCCAAAGCATTCTCTATAGGTTCTGGCTGAAACACTAAAATAGCAGTGGCAAATTCATTTACAAGGAATTCATATTCGTTTTTATTGAGGTCTATTCCTAATTGAAGCGAAACCATATCAACAGCATCTTCAGGAGTTAATGTCCTTTGCTCCTCAATATGGCATCGAGCAAACTCCTTTGCTACTACCGACATTGCATCCAGAGCACTCTCTATGGAAATATCTCGTTTAAAAGTATTGACAATCGCTTTTGCTCGATATTCCTGTCTTTCTTTACTAAATGCATCACGAAATAATGTTCCCCAAAAATCAAAACTTACTGCTTTTATCATGTGTCAATACTCCTGTATTTATTTTCTTCTTAAGATTTCTCGAATCTGATTCCGAACTGCACTAACCATCTCATCTTCTACGGTAGGAGCCCATCCTACTGGTGAAGCATATTGTTCCTGTAGAACTCGTGCTTGATATATATCTAAACGAACAATTTCGCGGGTCGGAATATATAAATTATGTTCTCCCATATAGGCAAATAGCATAATAGGGTATTCATTACGAAAAGTGTCTTTGATACGCATACCTATCGGGGCACAAACTTCCCCTTGCAATGCGACAAAAATAAATTCTCCTATTCTAACAACAATAGACTCTTCAAATCGACATGGGTATTCCCTATTGTCGGGATTGTCCTCGATTAAAAATTCATCATCTGTACAAATTTTATCTGAAGTTTTTCGTGGGAAAGGGATATTGTTTGTATAGTGTTTAAATAATGAACGGATCCAATTTGTATCGCGTTTTGGATCTGGATAGTGGACATAACCAATATCCGTCGGATAAAAAAAAGACAGTCTCTGAACATCATTAAAGGGTATAGGCTTACCCAATGACAAAGGAATAACTTGAAAAGAACCTTCAATACTACCATCTATTCTTCTCTGTTTTTCTTTTACAATTTGAATTACCGTATTAGCCAGTTCCTCACCATATTTTTTGACAACTGTTACAGGGGCATGCATCATATTTTTTGTGAATTGATTTCCTCCACAGGCATTCGCAAATAATGCCATTGTGCCGGAAAATGTTTCCTCAACAAACTCTATAGCATAGCCAAAATGCCCTGGGTCAATAACATTGTTTTGCTCTTTTATTTGTAAGGGATGGGTTGGGTGATTGAACAGAATGGCTACAGGAGTTCCATCATCTTTGAGCACCTTCAACACTTGAACTTCATAATCTACTGGAGCATTACCCAAACTAAACAAATGATAGACATTCCCAAAACCGAATTCCAGTGAAACGGGTCCCGTTTCATTATTTATTGCTTCTTTTATCAAATTAAATATTTTTTCTGCTAACCATTTACCATATTCAAAATTCTCTGGAACTATTTGTATAGGAGCACAATGATTATGAGTTGCGAGAGGAATAAAATACTCAACAGGAATATTCAATTCTTTTTTTAGCCGTTCTCGAAGAATCGGTGTAGCAACATCAAGACAATTAAGATCGTAAGTTACTATCACCATTCTTTTAGAAGCATCGTTAAGGACAAGAACTCGAGCATAAATATCTCTGCCCACTTTATCCATTTTATTACCAAATACACCCACAGGTTGTTTCGATACATCCGGAGTTATTATCCCTTTGGCAATCCCAGCAGTTAATGAAAATGTACTTAAAGGGCAAAAAATAATTAGGAACAAAAAGAGCATCATTTTTTTTGGAAAACAGCAATGATAACCAAACATATTTATCCTTTCTCCTAATAAGGTTATTATTTAATTTTATTTCTCTTTTTATTATATATATAATATAAAGAAGAATAAATTTATAAAATTTATTGTTTTTTTATTGAAAAACCTTGGATAAACCCGGAACTATTATTAGATGCCTGTAAAAAAAAATAAAATCTTGATAGTTGATGACGAACTAATTATCAGGGAATTGCTTTTTGACCTTCTAACCGAAGAAGGTTTTTTGGTGGAAATGGCTCCGGACGGAGAGATAGCATTAAAACTAATTCGCGATGAGAGTGAAATTGTAGTATTATTTACAGATATCATGATGCCCAAAATGGATGGAATTACCCTCATACACAAGGCAAAAGAAATCAACCCCGGTATTGTTCCCATTATTATGACAGGTTATGCCACTATTGAAACCGCACGAGCAGCAGTAAAAGAAGGGGCCTATGACTATGTATTAAAACCTTTCAATATTACCGAAATAAAAACCGTAGTAAATAATGCACTGGAACGAAACCGCCTCATACAGGAAAACGCCCGATTAAAAGAAATTACAGAATTATTTAAAATTAGCGAAAATATATCTTCTATAAGAGATGAAAGACAACTTTTTCGCTTTATTTTAAATGCAGCATTAGAACATACACAAGCAAAACGCGGTTCAATTCTCGAGGTTCTCGATAATGGAAAATATCTTAAAGTTGTTGTAAGTACAGGGCTTCCTTCCGAATTAACCGAAAAATTAATCCCTGTAAACGATAGAACTATATCCGGGATAGTTGTACAGAATATAGAACCTCTATTAATTGAAGACATTAGTCAAAATCCCGAATTAAAGTCTTTTTCTATTGGTCTAAAAAACACATCTTTTATTTCCGTCCCTCTTGAGAGAAAGAAATCAGAATTTATAGAATCACATCCCCTGATAATTAATGAACAAGATGTCATTGCAGTTCTTAATGTAACAGATAAATCAGATGGTGAATCTTTTTCTGAGACTGATTTAAAAGTCTTGAAAATCATTGCCAACCATGGTGCCTCAGCCATAGAGAATGCTCGGCTCATACGAGAAATAGAGACAGCACAACGAGAAATTGTGTTCACATTAGGTGAAATTGTAGAAACCCGTTCCCGGGAAACAGGAAGCCATGTGAAGAGGGTCGCAGAATATTCAAAATTATTAGCATTAAAATTAGGGCTTTCTACAAAGGAAGC